>NZ_JBYTEM010000047.1:0-26349 GCF_058789735.1 Rhodanobacter sp. FW106-PBR-R2A-1-15
GATCAGTGTCTTCACTTGCCATCTCCCTTCCAGGCGATGGCAAGAGTATATCTAGTTTATTGAACGCAAGTTGGTATCAAAGCATCGCCCGCGAGCGGGCTCCTACGAAGCTGGAAAAAGCGAACGGGCGCATGGCGCCCGTTCGTTCAACGCATGATCGTGGATACGATCAGTTCGGCAGCGACAGATCGTCCAGCAGCGCCTTCAGGAACCTTGCCGCTTCGCCGCCGGTGGCGGCGCGGTGGTCGAAGGTGAGGCTGATCGGCATGCGCCGGTGCACCTCGATGCCGCCCATCACCGCCACCACGTCGTGGCTGAGCTTGCCGGCGCCGACGATGGCGACGGTCGGCGGCACTACCACCGGCGTCGCGTAGCGGCCAGCGAACATGCCGAAGTTGCTGAGGCTGATGGTGTAGCCCGACAGCTCCGAGGCCGGGATCGAACGGTCCTCGACCTGCGTGCGCAGGCGCTTGATCGCGGCGCGGATGCCGGCGGCGTCGAGCACGTCGGCGTTGCGCAGCGCCGGCACGAACAGGCCGTCGTCGGTGTCCACCGCGATGCCGATGTCCACCTGCGGATGCAGCGTGCGGCTGAGGTTCTTGCCGTCGAACCAGGCGTTCAGCGCCGGCACCGCCTGGCAGGCGGCGACGATGGCGCGGATCAGCCGTGCGGTGATGTCCTGCTTGCCGATCCAGCCGTGCAGGTCGGCGTCGTCGACCAGCGTGGTCGGCACCACCTGGGCGTGGGCGTCGGCCATCACGCGGGCCATGTTGCGGCGTACGCCCTTCAGCTGTTCCGGCTGGCCGCTGGCGCTGACGCCTGGCGGCGCGGTGCGCACCGGCTTGCCGGCCAGCGAGACCGGACCGCGCTGCGGCTCCGGCTGCGGCAGTTCCGGCGCCAAGTGACGGCCGGCCGAGGCAGGCACCGCGCGTGCCGGCGCGGCACCGAGTGCGGCCGAACCGTTCGCGGCGGCATCCTTCACGTCTTTCATCGTCACCACGCCATCGGCGCCGCTGGGGCGCACGCGGGCGAGGTCGACCTTGAGCTTCTTCGCCAGCGCGCGCACCGCCGGCACCGCCTTGACGCCGCCGATGCTGGCGGCCTGCTCGACATGCACGGTGTTGCCGCTGACCATCGCGCCAACCACGGTACCCTCGTCCTCGCGCTCGGCCTTGGCGGCTGGCTTCGCTTCCTCGGCCTTCTTCGGGCCGTGGTGATGGCCGGTGGCTTCGGCCTCGGCGCGCTGCTTCGCGTTCGGATCCGGCTCGAAATCGGCCAGCGCGGCGCCGGTTTCGATGATGTCGCCGGGCGCGCCATACAGCTTGACGACCTTGCCGGTGTACGGCGAGGGCACGTCGACCACCGCCTTGGCGGTCTCCATCGAGCACAGCGGGGCGTCGAGCTTGATGCTGTCGCCGACCTTCACGTGCCACTCGACCACGGTCGCGTCGGGCAGGCCTTCGCCGAGGTCGGGGAGATAGAACGTCTTGATGTCAGCCATTTTCTTGTCCGGGATTTGGGAGACGGGATTCGGGATTCGGAAAGCGGAGCGAGCTTTGGCTTTGACCAATCCCGAATCCCGAATCCCGATTCCCAGCGGTCAACTCAGCTTGCCGCCAGCGTGCGCTTGGCCGCGTCGACGACGCGTTCCACGCTCGGCAGGTATTTCATTTCCAGGCGGAACAGCGGGATGTGCGTGTCGAAGCCGGTGACGCGCTCGACCGGGGCGAGCAGGTCGTACAGGCATTCCTCGGCGACGCGGGCGGCGATCTCGGCGCCGAAGCCGGCGGTCTTCGGGGCTTCGTGCACGATCACGCAGCGGCCGGTCTTGGCCACCGACTCGGCGATGGTGTCGAAGTCCAGCGGGGTCAGCGTGGCCACGTCGATCACCTCCGCGCTGATGCCCTCGGCGGCCAGTGCGTCGGCCGCTTCCAGCGCTTCCTTCACCTGCGCGCCCCAGCTGACGATGGTCACGTCGGTGCCGTCGCGCAGCACGAAGCACACGTCCAGCGGCAGCGCCTCGCCGTCGTCCGGCACCTCTTCCTTGTACTGGCGGTAGATGCGCTTGGGCTCGAAGAACATCACCGGATCGGGATCGCGGATCGCGGCCAGCAGCAGGCCGTAGGCGCGCGCCGGCGACGACGGCAGCACCACCCGCAGGCCGGGGATGTTGGTGAACAGGTGCTCGTTCGCCTCGGAATGATGCTCCGGCGCGCGGATGCCGCCGCCCCACGGCGCGCGCCACACGGCCGGCACGGTGAGGCGGCCACGGGTGCGGTTGCGCATGCGCGCGGCGTGGCAGGCGATGTGCTCCATCATCGGGTAGATGAAGCCCTCGAACTGCGCCTCGGCCACCGGCTTCATGCCCTGCACGGCCATGCCCACGGTGACGCCGGCGATGGTCATTTCGTCCAGCGGCGTGTCGATCACGCGCCACTCGCCGAATTTTTCCTGCAAACCTTGCGTGGCGCGGAACACGCCGCCGTTGACGCCCACGTCCTCGCCGAGCACCACGACGGATGGGTCGTGCGCCATTTCGTAGGCGAGCGCCTGGGTGACTGCTTCGATGAGAGTGATCTGTGCCATGACTTTTAGATCCTGCTTATGGCTTCCAAGTGCCTCGCGCCGAACAGGCTTGCGTGCAGGCCAAGGAAGAATGAAGAAGTGGATGTCGATCCACGACTGAATGATGACGCAGGCTTGCGCGCAAGCCTGTTCGGCCCGGAGGGTTGTCCCGGTGTGGCCGCCATATGCCGCCGCGTGGCTCGACCTGCCAGCCAGGCAGGCGCATCGCCACGCAACAGCATCTGGCGACCACACCGGGACAACGCGAGGTACTTGGAAGCCATAAGCAGGATCTCAGGCCTTGTTTTCAAGCGAGAGGACGTAGTCGCGCTGCTTGGCGAGGTCGGCCGGGACTTCGGCGAAGATGTAGTCGAACATCGCCGTGACCGGCTGGGTCCTGGTTTCGAGGTAGGCGTTCACCTCGTTGTCCATCCAGTCGTCGCACTCGGCCTTCCAGGCTTCTTCCTTGGCGTCGTCCCACACGCCCTTGGCCACCAGCCAGTGCTTCAGGCGCTTCATCGGTTCCTTGGCCCAGGCTTCGTCGACCTCGTCCTTGCCGCGGTAACGGCGCGCGTCGTCGGCGGTGGTGTGGTCGCCGAGACGGTAGGTGACCAGCTCCAGCACGCTGCCGCCCTGACCGCTGCGCGCACGCTCCAGCGCATCCTCCATCGCCTTGCGCACGGCGATGATGTCGTTGCCGTCCACCTGGATCGAGTAGAGGCCCGCGGCGATGCCTTTCTGTGCCAGCGTCTGCGAGCCGGACTGGATCTTGCGCGGCACCGAGATCGCCCACTGGTTGTTGACGATGGCGATCACCAGCGGCAGTTCGCGCGCGCCGGCCATGTTGATGGCGCCGTAGAAGTCGCCCTTGGAGGAGCCGCCGTCGCCGATGGTGGCCACCGCCACGCGCTTCTCGCCGCGGATCTTGAACGCCAGCGCACTGCCGGCCGCATGCAGGCACTGCGTGGCGATCGGTACGCTCCAGGCGAAGTCGTGCCGCGCCGGTTCGTTTTGGTAGTCGTTGCCGCGCTCGTCGCCGCCCCAGTACATGTAGACCTCGCGCGGCTGCACGCCGCGGTACAGCTGCGCGCCGTATTCGCGATAGCTTGGCGCGTAGACGTCTTCCGGCCGCATCGCGCTGCCGATACCCACATGCGCGGCCTCGTGGCCGAGGCAGCTGGCGTAGGTGCCGAGCTTGCCGGTGCGCTGCAGCGCGATCGACTTGGCGTCGAATACGCGGGTGGACAGCATCAGCTTGTATAGCTCGACCATGTGGCCGAGGTCTTTCGCGAACTCGGGCAGATCATCACGGACCTGCTTGCCCTCGGCATCGAGGTATTGCAGGTATTCGATTTCAAACTTGGCGGCGATGGTCACGACGCGCTCCCGGTTGGGCGAAGAGGAATGGGGGCGGCGGCCCATCCAGCGGGGCCTGACGCGCAGAGTCTTTCAGCCAGTGCCGCGTCCCGTGGCGACAAAACGGCCCGAAAAATCCGCCGAAAACTAGCAGGCGCACCGGTTCGCCAGCAAGGTACGGTGCAGCATGTGGGGGCGCAATCCGGCTCCTCTCGTGCCCGACGCGCGATTCCGCTCATGGACTCCGATGCCCGCGCGCACTGTCTGAACCCGCTGACAGCGCGCGGCACACGGTTGACAGGCGCATATACCAATACTTATAGTGAGAATGATTCGCATTACTAAATTATTCCTCGCCCACGTAGAGAACCTGTCCATGTCATGCGTTCGATCCGCTGTTGTCACTCTCGTTGCACTGACCGCGCTCGCCGCACAGCCTGCCCGTGCCGTCGAGTACCCCATCGGTACGCCGCAACAACGCGATGGCATGGAAATCGCCGCCGTTTACCTGCAGCCCATCGAAATGGAGCCGGAAGGCATGATGCGCCCGGCCAAGGATTCCGACGTGCACATGGAAGCGGACATTCACGCGCTGGCCAATAACCCCAATGGCTTCGACGAGGGCGCCTGGATGCCCTACCTGACCGTCAAATACGAAATCACCCAGCAAGGGAGCACCCAGCGGCTCGACGGTGACTTCATGGCCATGGTTGCCAGCGACGGCCCGCATTACGGGGACAACGTGAAGCTCATGGGGCCGGGAAAATACCATGTGAAATTCACCATCTATCCGCCTTCGACGGCCACCCATTTCGGCCGTCATACCGACCGCCTGACAGGTGTGCGGCCCTGGTTCAAACCGTTCGTGGTGGAGAACGACTTCACCTACGTCGGCATCGGCAAGAAGGGTGGCTACTGAGCCATGGCGGCCATTCACAGGAAACCTGCGGCGATGGCCGCCGCGATGGCCGTCGCGTTGTTCGCGGCAGTGCCGGCCCACGCCGCCTCCGAGGTTGAGATGGTGAAGCTGATTCACAACCTCAACGCGCGCCTGGATCAGCTGGAAAAGCGCAACGTCGAACTGGAGCGCGAGATTCGTGCCGAACGCATTGCCGCCAAGGCGCCGGCCGGCCTCGAATCGCGCGTACAGTCTCTGGAGAAATCGCAGGCTGCGGTAACGAAGGGGCTGGAGAGCGAGGACATCAGCCAGTACGAGCCCGAGCTTACCTCTCGCCTCAAAGCCGTGGAGGTCGACGTTCTGGACATGAGGAAACCCGCAAAGACCGTCGAGGCGCTGGAAGGACTGAAGGTCGCGGCGAACCTGACCAGCGTGATCCAGACGCCCTCCGGCTTGCCTGTGGGAACAGCCGACGGCAACAGCCAGCTCAACTACCGGGCCGACGTCACCGCCGAGTTGCCGCTGGAGCCCATCGGCAATACCGATCAGAAACTTTTTGCGCATTTCCGCATGGGCCAGGGCCTGGGGTTGAACAGTCCGTTCAGCCATCTCGGCGCCTTCGCCAACACCCCCAACGCGGTGGCTTTCCGCGCCAGCGGCGCCAATCCCGACGACTCGGTGGCGATTCTGGGCGAGGCCTGGTACCAGGCGACAATTCCCCTGCCTTTCGGCGGTTTCAAGCCGCGCTCGCGCCAGTCGCTGGAGTTCACCTTCGGCAAGATGGATCTGTTCGGTTTCTTCGACCAGAACGCCGTCGCCAATGACGAAACGCACCAGTTCCTCAACTCTTCCTTCGTTCACAATCCCTTGCTGGATGCTGGCGGCCAGGTTGGAGTGGATGCCAACGGCTTCCAGCCTGGATTCGTGCTTTCCTACCTGAACGAATGGCGCAAACCGGAGTCGTGGCGGCTCTCGCTGGGCGTGTTCGGCACCCATGCCGGCGCCAACTATCAGCGCTTCTTCTCCGCCCCGCTCATCATGGTCCAGGCGGAAACCTCTCTCCGACTGCTCCGCGGCCTCCCCGGCAATCTCCGCTTTTACGCCTGGCGCCAGGGCCAGGGCTCGGAACTGGACGGCAGTGCCGCCGAGCAAAACGGATGGGGCATCTCCGCCGACCAGCGCGTGGGCGACGGCATGACGCTGTTCGGACGCTACGGCCGGATGGTCAATGGCAAGGTGCGTTTCGATCGCGCGCTTACCCTCGGTGCTGAAATCAACGGGTCGTATTGGAACCGTAGCGCCGACGCCATCGGCATCGCAGGCGCGTGGCTCGGCGCAAGCGGGAATTACCGCGCGTTTGGCGGCTCGGGCGACCTGGATGGCGATGGGCTCGCCGATTTCCGGTTCACTCCCGGCGATGCGGAAAGACTGGCCGAAATCCATTACCGCTATCGCATCAGTCGGCAATTCGAGCTTTCACCCAACTTCCAGTACGTCTGGAAGATGGGCGCCAATCCCAAGGCCGGCGGCGTCTCCGTGCTGGGCCTGCGGGCGCAGCTCTCCTACTGAGGATTCCGCATGGATACCATCGCCTGGCGGCCGCGCCAGTCCAGCCTTCAGGCTGCCGGTAGCCTGCCCTCTCCCAGTCAGGCTGCGAACGGCCACCCGCATGGCATGCGCGAGGCAGTTGGCGCGTGGGCCGTGACCATCGCACTCGGGGTGGCGGCCTGCTTGTTCGCATCCACATCGGCGGCGGCGGAACTGCCCGCCTATACCTTGGTGGCCAAGGATGGCCGGCTGACACCCGCCGTCCTGGACGTGCCCGCGCAGACGCGCTTCAAGATCATCGTGCGCAACGATGGGAGCGAGCCGATCGAGTTCGAGAGCCTGCAACTGCGCAAGGAGAAGGTGCTCGCGCCGGGTGCGCAATCTTTCGTCGTGATTGCGCCGCTGCGACCCGGCGAATACGAGTTCTTCGACGACTTTCACCCCGACAGCGGTCGTGGCCGCATCGTCGCCAAATAATCGCCTGGCCACAGGAGCGAGAGCCATGGGCAATGCTGTTTTCATCGTATGGCGCGAAAGCATCGAGGCGATGCTGGTCATCGGCATCCTGCACGGATGGCTGCGCGGTCGGCCCGAAGCCCGCGCCGGGCTACCCTGGTTGTGGGGCGGCGTCGCGGCAGGATTGGGGCTGGCGGTGTTGCTGGCGCTGGTCATCACGGGCATCGGCGCATGGGCGGCGCCGGCAACGCTGGAATGGTTCCAGGCTGCCATGCCGCTGGTCGCCTGTGGCCTCGTTTTCCAGATGGTGTGGTGGATGCGCCGGCGCGGCGCGGGGTTGAAGAAGGAACTGGAAGCCGGCATGCAGCGCTCGGCCATCGGAGCCCATTGGCTGGGTATTGCCACACTGGCCGCCGTGGCGGTCGGCCGCGAGGGTGCGGAAACGGTGGTGTTCCTCTACGGCGCGCTACAAGGCGCTGCGGATGCCGACTTCGTCCTGGGTGGCGGGCTGGGCTTTCTACTGGCGCTGGCGGTCTACTGGTTGCTCTCCCGCGGCACCCGCTTCGTTTCATGGCGGGCCTTTTTCCGCGTTACGGAAATCCTGCTGTTGTTGCTTGGAGGGGCGCTGCTGGTCGACGGAGCGGAAAAACTCGTGGGCATGGAAGTGCTGCCGCCCTTGGCCGACCCGCTCTGGAACACCTCCACCCTGTTGGATGACAGCATGCGGGTCGGCGGCTTCGTCGCTGCCTTCACCGGCTACCGGGCCATGCCGTCCGGCATGGCGTATGCGTTGCTCGCCGCCTATTGGGCGCTAGCGTTGGGGTTATTGCCGAAGACCCAGCCAAGGCGCCAGCAGGCATGAACAGAGCCCCGATATCCGACGCCGCGTCCGGAGCAGGCACCGCCCGGCTCGCCCGCCTTGGCCTGGCGATGCGGCGGCACCGAAAGCTCATCCTCGGCATCCAGTGGGTCGTCGTGCTTGGCTACACCGTTCTGGTGTGCGTACCGGCGTTCCTGCCGCTGCCGCCCGAGCAAGCGCACGTCTGGAACAACCTCACCCGTTTCGCCCAGTTCGTCTTTTGGGGCATCTGGTGGCCGTTCGTCATTCTTTCCATCATGTTGCTCGGCCGCATGTGGTGCGGCGTACTGTGCCCGGAGGGCGCCCTGACGGAGTGGGCCTCCGGTTTCGGTCTGGGCCGGGGGATTCCGCGCTGGATGAAATGGAGCGGCTGGCCGTTCGTGGCCTTCGTCATGACCACGGTATTCGGCCAGATGACCAGCGTTTACGACTATCCGAAACCCGCGCTGCTGATACTTGGCGGCTCGACCGTGGCGGCGATTGCCACCGGGCTGGTCTGGGGGCGGGAAAAGCGCATATGGTGCCGCCACCTGTGCCCCGTCTCTGGCGTATTCGGCCTGCTGGCAAAAATCGCCCCGCTGCACTTCAGCGTGGATCAGGCGGCCTGGGACACCGCTCCTGCTGGCCATCGCACCAGCCGGAAACATCCGGTGAACTGCGCGCCCATGATTGACATCCGCCGCATGCAAAGTGCGTCTGCCTGCCACATGTGCGGACGCTGTGCCGGCGAGCGCGGAGCGGTCACCCTGGCAGCGCGTTCACCCAGCACCGAAATCCTCGCCGCGCGATCCGGCATGACCGATGCCGACAAGTGGCCTGTTCGCCTGCTGGTCTTCGGCATGCTCGGCGTGGCGCTGGGCGCTTTCCAGTGGAGCGCGTCGCCCTGGCTGGTCGCCGCGAAACAGGCTGTGGCGGGGTGGCTGATCGACCGCCAGGCTTGGTGGCCGCTCAATGACGTCGGCCATTGGTGGCTATTCACCGACTACCCCGAGGCCAACGACGCATTCACCTGGCTCGACGGCGGCTTGCTGTTGGCCTACATCGCCGCCGAGACGATCCTCGTCGGCGGCTGGATCAGGCTCTGGCTCCACCTGGCGGAACGACTGTCGGGTCTGTACTGGCGACGGTTGGCCTATACACTCATACCGTTTGCAGGAGCCAGCCTGTTCGTTGGCCTGAGTCTGCTTACCAGCGCCCAACTGCACGGGGAGGGTATTGCCCTGCCATGGGCCAATGGCGTCCGGATGGCTTTGCTGACGATGGCTGGCGCCTGGAGCACGCGCCTGGCGTGGCGTCTGGCTCCGCGCCGCCGGCTGCCATCGATGGCAGCCATTCTGGCGGCAGTGGCTTTGCCGTACGCTGCGTGGGGCACGCAGTTCTTCCTCTGGTAGAGGGCTGTCATCGGTGTGCTTTCGCACGATGGCGTCTACGGCACCCGCAGTGGCCAGACGCGCCTTCGTGCGGGAAGCCTCGGTGACGCCTGGCGAAGGCTTCGACATCATCACGGGCCCGGTACGCCAGCGTATTTGACCCAGGTCGCGGCGCTTTGCCGCGCAGCCGCTACCATGCGTGTTTTCACCGTGCGGGGAGCACCATGACGGACAACCAGCGCGAACTCGAGGCAGGCATCGAGCGCGACCTTTCCGGGCGCATGACCTATGCGAGCTATCTGCAGCTGGAGACGCTGCTGTCCGCGCAGCGGACGGTATCCGACCCGCCTTACCACGACGAGCTGCTGTTCATCGTGCAGCACCACGTGGCCGAGCTGTGGCTGAAGCTGTTGATCCACGAATTGCGCGCCGCGCTGGCGCTGCTGCGCGAGGACCATGCCGACCAGGCGCTGAAGGTGCTGGCGCGGGTGAAGCAGATCCAGCGCCAGCTGTTCGAGCAGTGGGCGGTGCTGGAGACGATGACGCCGCATGAGTACCTCGCCTTCCGCGATGCGCTGGGGCCGTCGTCGGGTTTCCAGAGCGCGCAGTACCGCACGGTGGAGTTCCTGCTGGGCAACAAGAACGCCGACATGCTGGCGGTGTTCGAGCACGACCCGGCGATCCAGCAAGGCCTGCGCGACACGCTGAACGCGCCGGGCGTCTACGACGAGACGCTGCGCTGGCTGGCGCGGCGCGGCCATGCGGTACCACAGGAGCTGCTTGCGCGCGACGTCAGCCAGCCGTGGCAGCGCAGCGAGGCGCTGCTGCCGGTGCTGCGCGCGATCTACGGGGCGCCGGAGCAGCACTGGGCCGAGTTCCACCTGTGCGAGACGCTGGTGGACATCGAGGAGAGCTTCCAGTTGTGGCGCTTCCGCCACATGAAGGCGGTGGAGCGCATCATCGGCTTCCGCCGTGGCACCGGCGGTTCCTCGGGCGTGGCCTTCCTGAAGAAGGCGCTGGATCTCACCTTCTTTCCCGAATTGATCGAGGTGCGCACGGTGCTGGGCAGCTAGCGGCACGGTGCGGCCCGTGCTGCAGCGCATTTGACGGACGCGCGATCGGCGGTTACATCTGGGCATTCGCAAGATTTTTCGATCGACCGACAGACCAGGGGCCAGGCATGGGCAACACCACACTCTCCGGCGACGCCAGGCCGGTACCCGACTACCCGCAGCTGCTGGGCCACCCGCGCCCGCTGTGGATGCTGTTCATGTCGGAGTTCTGGGAGCGCTTTGCGTTCTACGGCATGCGCTGGGCGCTCACGCTGTACATCGTGGCGCAGTTCTACGGCGGCAACGACACCGGCCAGGCGGATGCCAGCCGCACCTACGGCGCGTACCTGGCGCTGGTCTACGCCACCGCGGTGTTCGGCGGCTACGTGGCCGACAAGATCCTCGGCTACCAGCGCTCGATCCTGCTCGGCGCGGTGGTGATGGCGGCCGGCCTGTTCATGGTGATGGTGCCGAACCACGCGGTGTTCATGCTCGGCCTGGCCACCATCATCGTCGGCAACGGCCTGTTCAAGCCGAACATCTCCTCGATGGTCGGCCAGCTCTACGCGCAGGGCGACTCGCGCCGCGACCGCGGCTTCACCCTGTTCTACATGGGCATCAACGCTGGTGCGCTGATCGCACCGGTACTGACCAGCATCCTCGCTAACAAGGTATTCGGCACGCCCGGCCACCATAACTACCAGGTGGTGTTCGCCGCTTCCGGCGTGGGCATGCTGATCAGCCTGGTGTGGTTCTGGTTCGGTCGCCGCCAGCTCGGCCCGGTCGGTCGCCCGGCGCCGGAGCAGGCCAGCCGCATGCGCGTGGTGTATGTGGTGCTCGGCGTGCTGGCGGCGATCCCGCTGGTCTATCTGCTGATGGACAAGGCCGGCGCGGTGGCGATCCAGTGGCTGCTGAGCGTGCTGTTCCTGGGCGTGGGCGTGATGCTGGTGGTCGAGGCGATCCGCACCGGCCGCGTGCAGATCCAGCGGGTGATCGCGATGCTGATCATCTTCACCTTCAACGTGCTGTTCTGGATGTTCTTCGAGCAGGCCGGCAGCTCGTTCAACTTCCTCGCGCAGCATATCGTCGACCGCAACCTCGGCGGCTGGGAGTTTCCGATCGGCTGGTTCCAGTCGGTCAACCCGGTGGCGATCGTGCTGCTGGCGCCGCTGATCTCGCTGGTCTGGGGCTGGCTGGACAAGCGTGGCGCCGAGCCGTCGATCCCGCGCAAGTTCGGCCTGGGCCTGATCGGCAACGCGCTGGGCTTCGCGGTGCTGATGTATGCGCTGTCGGCGTTGGTCGGCGGCGACGGCATGATCCCGCTGTGGACGCTGGCGCTGTGCTACGTGCTGCAGACCGCCGGCGAGCTGTGCCTGTCGCCGATCGGCCTGTCGATGGTGACCAAGTTGGCGCCGGTGCGCCTGGTCGGGCTGGGCATGGGCGGCTGGTTCCTGTCCACCGCGATCGGCAACAACCTCGCCGGCCTGTTCGCCGGCCATGTCAGCGGCGAGACCGGCATGACCGTGGATTCGGCGTTGTCCGGCTACACCATGGGCTTCTGGATCCTGCTCGGCGGCGGCATCGTGCTGTTTTTGGTCGCGCCGCTGATCAACCGGCTGATGCATGGGGTTCGATAGCCGGGATTCGGGATTGGGGATTCGGGATTCGTAAAGAGCAAGGGCTGCCTCGCCCCGCTTTTGCGAATCACGAATCCCGCCCCAGCCATTGACGCGGTGCCAAGCGCCCGGTTACAGCTGGGCGCTTGCGGCTGCCTGACGCATGCCGATGGAGGACTGCATGAGCCAGACCAGCGCCGCCGGCGACGCCGTGCCGAGGCTCGACTACCCGCAGCTGCTCGGCCATCCGCGCCCGCTGTGGATGCTGTTCATGACGGAGTTCTGGGAGCGCTTTGCCTACTACAGCGTGAGCTGGGCGCTGGTGCTGTACATCGTGGCGCAGTTCTTCCACGGCGATTCGGCCGGGCAGGGCTGGGCCGCCGGCGTCTATGGTGCCTACACCGCGCTGATCTACGCCGCCTCGATCTTCGGCGGCTACGTGGCCGACCGGGTGATCGGCTACCAGCGCTCGATCCTGCTCGGCGCCGCGGTGATGGCGGCGGGCCTGTTCACCCTGCTGCTGCCGAGCAAGCCGCTGATGATGCTGGGGCTGGCGCTGGTGATCGCCGGCGACGGCCTGTTCAAGCCGAACATCTCCACCATGGTGGGCCAGCTCTACGGTCGCGACGATCCGCGCCGCGACCGCGGCTTCACCCTGTTCTACATGGGCATCAACGCCGGCGCCTTCGTGGCGCCGCTGCTCACCGGCTGGATGGCCGCCACCTTCACCGACACGCCGATGCAGCAGAACTACCGCGTGGTGTTCGCCGCCGCCGGCGTGGGCATGCTGCTGAGCTTCCTGTGGTTCTGGTTCGGTCGGCGCAACCTGAAGGATGTGGGTCGCCCGCTGCCGGGCATGGAGAATCGCGCGCGCGTGCTGTGGGTGCTGCTCGGCGCGGCGGTTGCGGTGCCGCTGATCTACGCACTGCTGGCCTATGTCGGTGCCGACGGCCTGCAGTGGCTGCTCGGTGCGTTGTTCATCGGCGTGGCGGCGGCGCTGATCGTCGAGGCGCGGCGCCACGACCGCGTGCAGCTGCACCGCGTGATCGCCATGCTGATCGTGTTCGGCTTCAGCGTGGTGTTCTGGACGTTCTACTTCCAGTTCGGCACCTCGCTGAACTTCCTGGCCGAGAACTGGGTGGATCGCGAGATGTTCGGCGGCTGGATCTTCCCAGTCGGCTGGTTCCAGTCGGTGACGCCGCTGGCGATCCTGGTGTTCGCGCCGCTGTTGACGCTGGTGTGGGGCATGTTCGCGCGCCGCCATGCCGAGCCATCGATCCCGCGCAAGTTCGGCTTCGGCCTGATCTTCAACGGGCTGGGTTTCGTGGTGCTGGTGTATGCGCTGAAGGAGCTGCTCGGTCCGACCGGACTGATCCCGTTCTGGCCGCTGGTGCTGTGCTACGTGATGCAGACGCTGGGCGAGCTGTGCCTGTCGCCGATCGGGCTGTCGATGGTGACCAAGCTGGCGCCGCCGCGCTTCGTGGGCCTGGCGATGGGCGGTTGGTTCCTCTCGCTGGCCGGCGGCGGCGACTTCTCCGGCCTGGTGGCGCGTTCGATCAGCGGCACGCACGGCATGACGGTGGCCTCGGCGCTGGCCGGCTTCAACTTCTGCCTCTGGGTGCTGCTCGGCTCAGGCGCACTGCTGCTGGCGATCTCGCCGCTGATCAACCGGCTGATGCACGGGGTGCGCTGAGCCGAGCGGTAACGGAGCCCGTTCGCCGCCGTTGCGGCTGGGTTGCATGAAACTTCGGGCGAGGGAATCTGCTCGTGCCCTGCTGCAGCCGGTGCGGGACGGTTCGAATCGTGATCACGGCGCGGGCCGCGACCGTATCGCATCCGTGCCGGGAGGCGGGTGCGCTGCAGCGTACCTTTACCAGCGTTTCACACTTTCCCTACCAGTATCCTCGCGAAGGCATCGTCGCCCAGGCTGGTTTGTGCCAGCGGCGAGTCGTCATCGATCAGGTCGATTCCCGCGCGGGAGACGCTTCTGGCACAACCCGCCGGGCCACTTCGTCGCAGTGGGGGTGCCGGTGTTGATCAAGAGCTCGAAGCAGGTCTCACGCTGGCGTAGCCCCAAACGGTTTCCGGTGTCACGCAACTCGGGTGCATCCCCCGCCTCGCGCATCGAAGCGGGCGCGACCTGGCCCGAACCGGAGGGCGCCACCCGGGTGCAGCACCTGCAGGTGTACCGCTACGAGCCCGAGTCGGGGCGCAATCCACGCATCGACACCTATGCCATCGACCGCGACAAGTGCGGGCCGATGCTGCTGGACGCGCTGATCAAGATCAAGAACGAGATCGACCCCACGCTGACGTTCCGCCGTTCGTGCCGCGAGGGCGTGTGCGGCTCGTGTGCGATGAACATCGATGGCAGCAACTGGCTGGCGTGCATCCGCTCGCTCGACGAAATCAACGAGCCGGCCACCGTGTACCCGCTCAACAACATGGACGTGGTCAAGGACCTGGTCGGCGACCAGACCCACGCCCTGGCCCAGTATCAATCGATCAAGCCGTGGTTGCGCAGCAAGACACCCGCCCCGACGCGCGAGCGCCTGCAGTCGCCGGAGGAACGCAAGCGGCTGGACGGGGATTACGAGTGCATCCTGTGTTTCTGCTGCACCTCCGGATGCCCCAGCCACTGGTGGAATGGCGACCGCTTCCTCGGACCGGCGGTGCTGCTGCAGGCCCATCGCTGGCTGGTGGACAGCCGCGACGAGGCGACCGGCGAACGGCTGGACGAGCTGGAGGATCCGTTCAAGCTGTACCGCTGCCACACCATCCTCAATTGCACGCGCACCTGCCCCAAGGGGCTCAACCCCGGCAAGAAAATTGCCGAGATCAAGCTGATGATCCAGCAGCGGCGCAGTTGAGCGATGGCCACGACCAGACCTCGTCCGCGCGCCCCGGACATCCAGATCTACAAGCCGCAGTTGACCTCGGTGCTGTCGATCCTGCACCGCATCACCGGCGTGCTGCTCAGCGTGGGCAGCGTGTTGCTGGTGGCGTGGCTGGTCGCGGTGGCGGCCGGCGGCGACAGCTATGCCATGGCCGAGCGCTGGCTGCGTTCGTGGATCGGCATGCTGTTGCTGCTGGGCTGGATCTTCGCGTTGTTCTACCACCTGTGCAACGGCATCCGGCACCTGGCCTGGGACCTGGATTTCGGCTTCGAGCTGGGCAGCATCTATCGCTCCGGCTGGACGGTGGTGGCGGTCAGCGTGATCCTGACCCTGGCTACCTGGACACTCGGCCTGGCGGGCGGGGAGTAGGCACATGTCCGAATGGCACCGGCGTGATCCGCTCAACCGCAACCCGACTGCCGCCCGGGCCTCGGCCTTGTATCGCGCCATCGGCCTGGGTTCGGCCAAGTCCGGCGCACACCACTGGTGGCTGCAGCGGGTGACCGCGGTGGCGCTGGTGCCGCTGTTGCTGTGGCTGCTGGCGTCGCTGCTTGCCCATGCCCGTGGCGGTCATCCGGCGGTGGCGCTCTGGCTGGGCCGGCCTGCGGTGGCCGTGACCATGGCCGTGCTGCTGGTGGTGCTGTTCTGGCACATGAAGCTCGGCCTGCGCGTGATCGTGGAGGACTACGTGCATGCCGACCGCGTGAAATTTGCGGCCCTGGTCGCAGTCGATCTGGCCTGCATGGCGCTGATGGCCATCGGCGTGTTCACCAGCCTGTACCTGGCGTTTCGATAAGTATTCACGTGTCGCGACGGTTCGCCGAGAGACGAGCCGCCAGCGGCAGGTTCCATGTTCGACGAGGAGAGCTTCATGAGCAGCGACAGCTTCGGCACGCGCGATCAGTTGACGGTCGATGACACCCGCTACCAGATTCACCGACTTGATCGCATCAGGACCGCGCACCGGCTGCCCTACAGCCTCAAGGTGCTGCTGGAAAACCTGTTGCGCAACGAGGATGGCCACCTGATCACCCGCGAGCAGATCCAGTCGTTGGCGGACTGGCAACCCAAGGCCACCGGGCAGCAGGAGGTGCAGTACACGCCGGCGCGCGTGCTGATGCAGGATTTCACCGGCGTGCCGTGCGTGGTGGACCTGGTGGCGATGCGCGACGCGATCATCGCGCTGGGCGGCGATCCGCAGCGGATCAACCCGCTGGTACCCAGCGAGCTGGTGATCGATCACTCCGTCATCGTCGACGCGTTCGGCCAGAGCGACGCCTTTTCCATCAACGCGCAGCTCGAGTTCGAGCGCAACGTGGAGCGCTACCAGATGCTGCGCTGGGCGCAGCATGCGTTCGACAATTTCAAGGTGGTGCCGCCGGATACCGGCATCTGCCACCAGGTCAACCTGGAGTACCTGTCGCGCGTGGTGTTCACCCGCGAGGGACCGGACGGCATGCTGGCCTACCCCGATACGCTGGTCGGTACCGACTCGCACACGCCGATGGTCAACGGGCTGGGCGTGCTGGGCTGGGGCGTGGGCGGCATCGAGGCCGAGGCGGCCATGCTGGGACAGCCGATGAGCATGCTGATTCCGCAGGTGGTCGGCATCAAGCTGACCGGCGAGTTTCCGCCCGGCACCACCGCCACCGACCTGGTGCTGACCGTCGCCGAGTTGCTGCGCAAGACCGGCGTGGTCGGCAAGTTCGTCGATTTCTACGGGCCGGGCGTGGCCCGCATCCCGCTGGCCAACCGCGCCACGCTGGGCAACATGAGCCCCGAATATGGCGCCACCTGCGCGATCTTCCCGATCGACGACGAAACCCTGGCCTATCTGCGCCTGACCGGTCGCCCCGAACATCAGGTGCGTCTGGTCGAGACTTATGCCAAGACACAGGGCCTGTGGCATGACCCCGATCACGAAGCCGAATATTCGCAGACGCTCGAGCTGGATCTGGGCACGCTGGAGTCCTCCATTGCCGGACCCAAGCGCCCACAGGACCGCATTCCGGTACGGATTGCTCCCGACGCCGTCGGCGCGCTGCTCGGCGGGCAGCCCTACGAGAAGGCGATCGTGGGCCGCCTGGACGAGGCCATCGACGAATCGTTCCCCGCCAGCGACCCGGTATCGATCGTACGTGGCAGCGCCAGCGATGCGCCGCATGCCCCCGGCCATTGCGACATCGATCACGACTGGCCGCACGCGCCGGTGGAGATCGCCATGGCCAGCGGCGGCAGCGCCCGACTGGACAACGGGCACGTGGTCATCGCCGCGATCACCTCATGCACCAACACCTCCAATCCGCTGGTGATGATCGGCGCCGGCCTGCTGGCCAAACGCGCGGTCGAGAAGGGCCTGAGCCGCAGACCCTGGGTCAAGACCTCGCTGGCGCCGGGTTCGCGCGTGGTCACGGATTACTACGACCGGGCCGGACTCACGCCGTACCTGGATAAGCTCGGCTTCAACCTGGTCGGCTACGGCTGCACCACCTGCATCGGCAACTCCGGCCCGCTGATTCCCGAAGTGGCCGCGGCGGTGGCCGAGCACGACCTCAACGTGTGCGCGGTGCTCTCGGGCAATCGCAATTTCGAGGGGCGCATCCACCCGCAGTCGCAGATGAACTTCCTGGCCTCGCCGCTGCTGGTGGTGGCCTATGCGCTGGTGGGCACGATGCACACCAACCTGCTCAAGGACCCGCTGGGCACCGGCAGTGACGGCAAGCCGGTGTACCTGCGCGACATCTGGCCCTCGAACCGCGAGATCCAGGATGTCATCGCTGCCTGCGTGAAGGCCGACATGTTCGCCAAGGGATATGCCGACGTGTTCGCCGGTGACGACAACTGGCGCAGCCTGCGGGTACCCGAGGGGAACGCATTCCAGTGGGATGCGGATTCCACCTATGTGCGTCAGCCGCCGTATTTCGATGGCGTGGGGCGCGAGCCGGCGCCGTTGACCGACATCCGCGGCGCGCGCGTGCTGGCCCGGCTGGGTGATTCGGTGACCACCGACCACATCAGTCCGGCCGGCGCGATCAAGGTGGATTCGCCTGCCGGTAAATACCTCGCCGGACACGGCGTGGAGCGCAAGGATTTCAATTCCTACGGTTCGCGCCGCGGCAACCACGAGGTGATGATCCGCGGCACCTTCGCCAATATCCGTCTGCGCAACCAGCTGGCGCCGGGTACCGAAGGCGGCTTCACCCGCGACTTCACGCGGCCGGGCGGCCCGGTGAGCACGATCTTCGACGCCTCGGTCAACTACCTTGCCGCCGGTACGCCGCTGGTGATCCTGGCCGGCAAGGAATACGGCTCCGGTTCGTCGCGCGACTGGGCGGCGAAGGGCACGGCACTGCTCGGTGTGCGGGCGGTGATCGCGCAGTCCTACGAACGCATCCATCGCTCCAACCTGATCGGCATGGGCGTGCTGCCGCTGCAGTTCCAGGATGGCCAGAATGCGGACACGCTGGGCCTGTCCGGCGAGGAGACCTTCGAGATCGCCGGCCTGGCCGGCCGCGAGGCGCCGGCGCACGACGTGCGTGTGAAAGCCACCGACGCGCAGGGCAGGGAGCGCGCGTTCGATGCCATCGTGCGCATCGACACGCCCGCCGAGGCGGCCTATTACCGTCACGGCGGCATCCTGCCGTACATGCTGCGCCAGCTGCTGGGTGCCTCGCCGGCTGCCGCCACGGCGTGAGTCGTCGTATTCCGCTCGTGCCGCCGCCCGGCAGGGCGACCGGGCGGAGCGATCGGCCGGGCTGTCTCCAGGCGCCCCGGCGGCTGCCGTCTGTCAGCCGCTCCCGGCCAGCAACTTGTCCAGGATCCGGGTCAGCCATGCACGCTCTTCCGCGTCGAGTTTGGTCAGCAGTTCGCGTTCACGCATGCGGGCCATCGGGGCCACCTCATCGTGCAAGGCCCAGCCCGCGGCGCTGAGGTGGAGCACCGAGCGACGCTTGTCCTCTGCGTGGGTGGCGCGGTCCACCCGGCCTGCGGCCACCAGTCGCGCCAGCGCCCGGCTCACTGCCACCTTGTCCATCGCGGTGCGCTCGGCCACCTCGCGCGCGGACAGGCCCGCGTAGCGCCCCAGCACCGCCATCACCCGCCATTCGGTCACCGAGAGGTCGAAACGGCTCTGGTAATCGTCGGCGATCGCCTGGCTGGTCGTGTTGGACAGGATCGACAGCCGGTACGGCAGGAAGTGTTCCAGCTGCAGCGGGGCATGCTCGGCCGTGGCAGGGGCGGGCTTGTGCTTGGCGGGCATTGCGGCGGTGATCCTTGCAAATGGTTTCAAATGAAACTATAACGCAAGGCCAATCTTGCGGGTGGCACGCTTGCGTGCAGCCATCGTGCACCGACTCAGAGGAGAGCGCCATGAACGCCCAGCCCAACCCCGGCATGCAGATCACCACGTTCAAGAATCCGATGGGCATCGACGGCTTCGAGTTCGTCGAGTTCGCCGCCCCGGCCGGCCGCGCCCACGAGTTGCACGCGCTGTTCAAGCGGATGGGCTTCAGCGCCGTGCTGAAGCACAAGACCCGCGCGATCACCGTCTACCGGCAGAACGGGGTGAACCTGCTGGTCAACGAGGATCCCGATTCGTTCGCCGCCGATTTCGCCGCGAAACACGGCCCCAGCGCCTGCGGCTTCGCGATCCGCTTCCGCAAGCCGGTGGCCGAGGTCGAGGCGGCGGTGCTGGCCAACGGCGGCGAGGCGGTCACGCACAAGCCGGGCAGCCGCGCGCTCGAGGTGCCGGTGGTCAAGGGTATCGGCGACTGCATGCTGTATCTGGTGCCGCGCGCGGGCGACGCCTACGCCGCCGATTACGCGCCGATTCCCGGCACCGAGCCGAACCCGAAGGGCTACGGCCTCACCTTCATCGACCACCTCACCCACAACCTGCATTTCGGCAACATGCAGCAGTGGTCGGACTACTACGAGAAGCTGTTCAACTTCCGCGAGATCCGCTACTTCGACATCAAGGGCGCCAAGACCGGCCTGGTGTCCAAGGCGATGACTGCGCCGGATGGCATCGTGCGCATCCCGCTCAACGAGTCGAGTGACCCGAAGAGCCAGATCAACGAATACCTGGACGCCTACCACGGCGAAGGCATCCAGCACATCGCCTGCTTCACCGACGACATCTACGCCACGGTGGAGGCGATGCGCGCGGCCGGGGTGGAGTTTCTCGACACGCCGGACACCTATTTCGACGTGATCGACCTGCGCATTCCCAACCACGGCGAGGACGTGCCGCGGCTGGCCAGGAACAAGATCCTGATCGACGCCGACCCGGAGACGAAGAAGCGCCTGCTGCTGCAGATCTTCACCCAGAACGTAATCGGTCCGATCTTCTTCGAGATCATCCAGCGCAAGGGCAACGAAGGCTTCGGCGAGGGTAACTTCCAGGCGTTGTTCGAGAGCATCGAGCGCGACCAGATGAAGCGCGGGTTCCTGTGAGGAGCGTTCCATGGCGATGATCGTGGGCAACGGCTACCAATCCGGCTTCGGCAACGAATTCGCCAGCGAGGCGATTCCCGGCGTGCTGCCGGTCGGCCAGAACTCGCCGCAGCGCGTGGCGCACGGGCTGTACGCCGAGCAGCTGTCGGGCACCGCGTTCACCGCGCCGCGGCACCTGAATCGGCGCAGCTGGCTGTACCGGATCCGTCCGGCGGCGGTGCATGAGCCGTTCGTGCCGCTGGCGCACGCCACCTTCCACAACCGCTTCGACGAGGCGCCGGCCACGCCGAACCAGCTGCGCTGGGATCCATGGCCGTCGCCGGAGCGGCCGACCGACTTCCTCGATGGCCTGGTGACGATCGCCGGCAACGGCGGCGCGGCCGAGCAGGGCGGCATCGGCATCCACCTCTACGCGGCCAACCGCTCGATGCAGGGCCGCTTCTTCTGCAACGCCGACGGCGAGCTGCTGATCGTGCCGCAGCAGGGTCGGCTGCATCTGGCCACCGAGCTGGGCGTGGTCGAGATCGAGCCGCAGGAGATCGCGGTGATCCCGCGCGGCGTGCGCTTCCGCGTCGAGCTGCCCGAGGGAGCGGCCGACGCACATGGAAGTGCGAGTGTCACGGGCGCCGAAAGCGCAGGAGTGGCCCGAGGTTACGTCTGCGAGAACTTCGG
The DNA here is from genome assembly GCF_058789735.1 of Rhodanobacter sp. FW106-PBR-R2A-1-15. Lineage (NCBI taxonomy): Bacteria > Pseudomonadati > Pseudomonadota > Gammaproteobacteria > Lysobacterales > Rhodanobacteraceae > Rhodanobacter > Rhodanobacter sp. FW106-PBR-R2A-1-15. The sequence continues at coordinate 20,744 of NZ_JBYTEM010000047.1, forward strand.
CGCACTGCTGCGCCTGCCGGAGCTCGGCCCGATCGGCTCGAACGGGCTGGCCCACGCGCGCGACTTTCTCACCCCGCACGCCGCCTGGGAGGACGTCGAAGGCGCGTTCGAGCTGGTGACGAAATTCCAGGGTGCATTGTGGAGCGCGTCGATCGGCCACTCGCCGCTGGACGTGGTGGCCTGGCACGGCAACTATGCGCCGTACAAGTACGACCTGCGCCGCTTCAACACCATCGGCTCGATCAGCGTCGACCATCCCGATCCGTGCATCTTCACCGTGCTGACCTCGGCCAGCGACACGCCCGGCACGGCCAACATGGATTTCGCGATCTTCCCGCCGCGCTGGCTGGTGGCGCAGCACACCTTCCGCCCGCCGTGGTTCCACCGCAACGTGGCCAGCGAGTTCATGGGCCTGATCGCCGGCGTGTACGACGCCAAGGCCGAGGGTTTCGTGCCTGGCGGCGCCTCGCTGCACAATTGCATGAGCGCTCACGGCCCGGATGCAGCCACGTTCGAGAAGGCCTCGCAGGCCGACCTGTCGAAGCCGGACGTGATCGGCGGCACCATGGCCTTCATGTTCGAGACGCGCAAGGTGATCCGCCCCACGCGGCAGGCGCTGGACGCGCCGCAGTTGCAGCACGACTACTACCGATGCTGGCAGGATATCGGCAAGCACTTCGCGCCGTGACGGCGATCCCTCCACGCAGCAGGCACAAGGCGACACGATGAAGCTCGGAACTCTCAAGGACGGCGGCCGCGACGGCACGCTGGTGGTGGTCAGCCGCGATCTTTCCTGCGCGGTGAAGGCGGCCGGCATCGCGCCGACGCTGCAGGCGGCGCTGGACGACTGGTCGAATGCGGCGCCGCGGCTCAATGCGCTGTCCGAGGAATTGAATGCCGGCGGTGCCGCCGGCGCGTTCGCGCTGGACATGGCCGCGCTGGCCTCGCCGCTGCCGCGCGCCTACGAGTTCGTCGACGGCTCGGCCTACCTGCCGCACGTCGAGCGCGTGCGTCGCGCGCGTGGCGCCGAGGTGCCGGCCTCGTTCTACACCGACCCGCTGATGTACCAGGCCACCAGCGCCGGCTTTCTCGGCCCGCGCGATCCGGTCGTTGTACCCAGCGAGGGTTACGGCATCGATCTGGAAGCCGAGGTGGTGGTGGTCACCGACGACGTGCCGATGGCAGTCACGCCGGGCGAGGCTTCCGCGCACATCCAGCTGGTCGGGCTGGTCAACGACGTCAGCCTGCGCGGGCTGATCCCCGGTGAGCTGGCCAAGGGCTTCGGCTTCCTGCAGAGCAAACCGCGCTCGGCGCTGTCGCCGGTGCTGGCGACGCCGGACGAACTGGGCGACGCGTGGGCCGGCGACAAGCTGCACCTGCCGATGCGCACCTGGCTGAACGGCGCCTGGTTCGGCGAGGCTGAATGCGGCGTGGACATGCAGTTTTCGTTCGCCGAACTGGTGGCGCACGTGGCGAAAACCCGCCCGCTCACTGCCGGCACCATCGTCGGTTCCGGCACCATCGCCAACCAGGACACCGGCAAGGGCGCTTCCTGCCTGGCCGAGCAGCGCACGGTGGAAACCCTGCGCGACGGCCACCCGAGCACGCCGTTCCTGAAGTTCGGCGACCGCCTGAAGATCGACGTCACCGACGCCGCCGGCGCCTCGATCTTCGGCGCCATCGAGCAGCGGATCGAAGCGTACCGGCGCTGAGGCGCATCGCCGGTGCTGCGGCAGGTCGTCGCGACCGGCGTGTGAATTGACCCGGATCAAGGCATGCTGGCAAGCTCACCGACAGACTCCGCAACATGGCCATTCCCATCGTTCCTCCTGAATTCGACCCGGCGCTGATCGCCCGCTACGACGTGGCCGGGCCGCGCTACACCAGCTACCCGACCGCGCCGCACTTCAAGGCCGAGTTCGACGAGGCGGCCCTGCGCGCGGTGATCCGCGCTTCCAACGAGGAGCCGATCCCGCGCCCGCTGTCGGTGTACGTGCACGTGCCGTTCTGCATGAGCCCGTGCTTCTACTGCGGCTGCAACCGGGTGATCACCCGCGACGTAACCCAGGCCGACCGCTACCTGGAACGGCTGTACCGCGAGATCGAGCTGATCGCGCCGCTGTTCGACCGCGACCGCCCGGTGCGCCAGCTGCACTTCGGCGGCGGCACGCCGAACTTCCTCGACACCGCGCACATGGGCGAGCTGCTGGAGTCGCTGGCGCGGCATTTCAGCTTCAGCCACGCGGCAGACCGCGAGTACGGCATCGAAATCGACCCACGCTTCGCCGACGCCGCCTACATCCGCGCCATGGGCGAGCTGGGCTTCAACCGCATCTCGGTGGGCATCCAGGATTTCGACCCAGTGGTGCAGAAGGCGGTGAACCGGATCCAGAGCTTCGAGCAGACCCGCGAGGTGATCGAGGCGGCGCGGGCCTCGGGTTTCCGCTCGGCCAGCGTCGACCTGATCTACGGCCTGCCGTTCCAGAGCGTCGACGGCTTCAGCCGCACGCTGGACCAGGTGGTGGCGCTGAACCCGGACCGCGTGGCGGTGTACGGCTACGCCCACCTGCCGGAGATGTTCAAGGCGCAGCGGCAGATCGAGGCCGCCGACCTGCCCGACGCGACCACCCGGCTGGCGCTGTTCGGCCGTGCGCTGGAACATCTGTCGGCGGCCGGTTACGTCTACATCGGCATGGACCACTTCGCCAAGGCCAGCGACGAGCTGGTGCTGGCGCAGCGCGCCGGCACGCTGCAACGCAACTTCCAGGGCTATTCGACGCACGGCGACTGCGACATCGTCGGCCTCGGCGTCAGCGCGATCGGCCGCATCGGCGACAGCTACAGCCAGAACGCGCGTGACCTGATCGGCTACTACGCAACGCTGGACGCCGGCCGCCTGCCGCTGATGCGCGGGCTGCAGCTGGACGAGGACGACCTGATCCGGCGCGAACTGATCAACGAATTGATGTGCCACGGCAGCGTGGACAAGCAGGCGTTCGGCGCGCGCCACCGGTTGCTGTTCGACGAATACTTCGCACGCGAGCGGCAGCGCCTGGTGCCGCTGGTCGAGGATGGGCTGGTCACGGAAAATCCACGCGAGATCCGGGTCACCTCGCGGGGACGGCTGCTGTTGCGTATCATCGCCATGTGCTTCGACGCCTACCTGGACGACGCGGCACAGGCCCCACGCTACTCGCGCGTGATCTGATCCACGCAGCCCCAATCCGGCAGCCCATCACCATCATGCAATCCAAGCCCCTGGCAGGTCGTCTGCCCGAGCCGCCCAGCCCGATTGTCGACGACGGCGACGAGACGCGCTTCTGCGGCACCTGCGCGTTCTCCAGCGCGTGCATCGCGGCCGGCTACGACAAGCCGGAGCTGGCCGAGCTGCAATGCCTGGTCGAACACGTGGGCCCGTTCCGCGCCGGCGAGCACATCTTCCGCACCGGCGATCCGTTCCGCGCGATCTTCGCCGTGCGGGCGGGTACGGTGAAAACCCGCATGGTCGACAAGGAAGGCCGCGAGCAAGTGCTGGGCTTCTACCTGCCCGGCGAGGTGATCGGCCTCAACGCGATCTACCCCGAGCATTTCCCCTGCGACGCGGTGGCGCTGGATACCGCCTACTTCTGCCGCTTCTCGTTCCCCGCGATGAGCGCGCTGGCCTCGCGCATTCCTGCCGTGCAGCAGCACCTGTTCCGCATGCTGAGCAAGGAGCTGGGCACCGCCAGCCTGCTGGCCGGCGACCACAGCGCCGACGAGCGCGTCGCCGCATTCCTGATGGACCTGGCTGGCCGCTACGCCGTGCGTGGCTTCTCTGGCACGCGCTTTCATCTCAGCATGTCGCGCGGCGACATCGCCAACTACCTGCGCCTGGCCGCGGAAACCGTCAGCCGCGTGCTCAGCCGCTTCCGCAGCCAGAAGCTGATCGAGATCGAAGGGCGCGAACTGGAGCTGCTGAATCCCAAGAAGCTGCGCGAGATCGGCCAGGCGCTGCTGCCGGAGTGAGCACCGCGAGGCACTCCGGGTGGCTGACCCAGATCAGTGTCCGTGTGGGTGCTAACCTGCCACCATGGTGAATCATTCTCGTTCGAGTTGGCATCGGCATGGCTGAATCACGATCTCCCGCGGCGGAAGTGGTCGCACCGGCACAGCTGACGGCGCTGCTGGCTTCCGCGCCGCATCGGCCGCTGTTTCTGGCCGGCACCGTCGCGGTGTTGCTCAGCATGACCTGGTGGGCGGTGGAGCTGACCTGGATGCGCTTCGGCCTGGCCGGCTGGCCGCAGCCGTCGATACCGCCCGGTTGGGCGCACGCGATGCTGATCCAGTACGGCCTGTTCCCGCTGTTCATGTTCGGCTTCCTGATGACCACCTTCCCGCGCTGGCTGGGCCGGCCCGATCTGCCGTGGACGCGCTACCTGCCGGTGGCCGGCTGCGTGTTCGGCGGCTACGTGCTGGCGAACGTCGGCCTGCTCGACCTGCCGTGGCTGCTGAAGCTGGGCATCGCGGTGATGCTGGTCGGCTACCTGGTCGGCGTGTGGACGCTGGGCGGGGTGCTGCGCGCCTCGGTGGCCGAGCGCAAGGGCCATGCGCGTTCCTGCCTGATGGCGTTGAGCCTGGGTTGCGTGGGGCTGGCGGTGTTCCTGGCCTACCTGTTCGGCGCGCCGGAGGATTGCGCCTTGCTGGCGATCAAGCTGGGTACTTACGGCCTGCTGCTGCCGATCTATTTCACGGTGATGCACCGCATGCTTCCGTTCTTCACCGGCAACATGGTGAAAGGCTACGAGGTGATCCGCCCGGACTGGAGCATGCCGGTGGTGTGGGTGCTGCTGCTGGCGCACCTGTTGCTGGAATGGCGCGGCGCGCTGGGCTGGCTGTGGCTGGTCGACCTGCCGCTGGCGCTGGTGTTTGCGTGGCACTCGCTGACCTGGCGGCCATGGAAAGCCATGCACCCGGGCATCCTGGCCGTGCTGCACCTGGCGTTCGCATGGCTGCCGGTGGCGTTCGTGCTCTACGCGGTGCAGGACGTGGCGTACGCGACCAGCGGGCATCTGATCCTCGGCCGCGCGCCGCTGCATGCGCTGGGCATCGGCTTCTTCGGCTCGATGCTGGTGGCGATGGTGACCCGGGTGACCCAGGGCCATTCCGGTCGGCCACTGCAGATGGGCGCGGTGGCCTGGCTGTGCTTCGCCCTGCTGCAGGTGGTGGCGCTGCTGCGCATCCGTGCCGAGCTGGGCGGGGATGTCTACCTGTGGCTGGTGATCGCCGCCTACGGCTGGCTGCTGGCGTTCCTGCCGTGGGTGTTGCGCTCGGCATGGATCTACCTGACCCCGCGGGCGGACGGCAAGCCCGGGTAAGGGCGTGCCGCGGCAGGGTGACGCAGTGCGGTTCCGGCGAACTCCGGCTTGACCCAGGTCAGACGCCCCATTGGGCGATCGCCTAGGCTAGGATTCGCAAGAATTCACGGAGACCGCCCATGCTACGTTCACCGCTTCTCGCTGTTGCCGCGGCCGCCATGCTGGCCCTGGCCGCCTGCTCCGGCAAGCCGTCCGCGGTATCGCCGGTGGGGGAGGCTGACGCCAGCCCCAGCCCCGCCGCGATCGCCGCCA
>NZ_JBYTEM010000048.1:0-16544 GCF_058789735.1 Rhodanobacter sp. FW106-PBR-R2A-1-15
GTCTTGCCGTGATCCACGTGACCAATCGTGCCGACGTTCACGTGCGGCTTGGTGCGTTCGAATTTACCCTTTGCCATGACTCAGACCTCTGAGAGAACTTATTTGATGATGCGCCACGAATGGCCGCTTCTTTTGAAAGTGCGGCCATGAATGGCCGCTTCCTGATCCTTGTCGTTGCGATCAGGAAGATCGAGCAAGTCACGCCTTCTTCATGACCTGCTCGGCGATGTTGCTCGGCGCCTCGGCGTAGTGGTCGAACTCCATTGTGAAAGTGGCGCGACCCTGGGTCAGCGAACGGATCGTGGTCGCGTAACCGAACATCTCGCCCAGCGGCACGAACGCGTCGATGGTCTTGCCTGACGGCGTATCTTCCTGGCCACGCAGGATGCCGCGGCGACGGCTCATGTCGCCCATCACGTCACCCACGTAGTCCTCCGGCGTCACCACCTCGACCTTCATGATCGGTTCGAGCAGCACCGGCGAAGCCTTGGCGAAGCCCTGCTTGAACGCCATCGAGGCGGCCAGCTTGAACGCCATTTCGGACGAGTCGACGTCGTGGTAGGAGCCGAACACCAGCTTCACCTTGACGCCCACCACCGGGAAGCCCGCCAGCGGACCGCTGGTGATGGTTTCGCGCAGGCCCTTTTCGACCGAGGGGATGAACTCCTTCGGGATCACGCCGCCGGTGATGTCGTTGATGAACAGGAAGTCGTCCTTGATCATCGAAGCAAGCTTCTCGTCGGCGCGGTCGGCGTCGCTGATCGGCGACATCTCGATCACCACGTGGCCGTACTGGCCCTTGCCGCCGGACTGCTTGGCGTGCTTGTAGTCGGACTTCACGTCGCTGCTGCGGATCGTCTCGCGGTAGGCCACCTGCGGCTTGCCGACATTGGCCTCGACGTTGAACTCGCGCCGCATGCGATCGACCAGGATGTCCAGGTGCAGCTCACCCATGCCCGAGATGATGGTCTGACCCGACTCCTCGTCCGTACGCACGCGGAACGACGGATCCTCAGCGGCCAGACGGCCGAGCGCGATGCCCATCTTTTCCTGGTCGGACTTGGTCTTCGGCTCGACCGCCATCGAGATCACCGGCTCCGGGAACGTCATGCGCTCCAGAGTGATGATGTGATCCTGCGCGCACAGCGTGTCACCCGTCGTCACGTCCTTCAGGCCGACCGCAGCGGCGATGTCGCCCGCGCGGACTTCCTTCAGCTCCTGACGATCGTTCGCGTGCATCTGCAGGATGCGACCGATGCGCTCTTTCTTCGACTTCACCGGGTTGTAGACGGCATCGCCGGCATTCAGCACGCCCGAGTAGACGCGGAAGAAGGTCAGCGAACCGACGAACGGATCCGTCATGATCTTGAACGCAAGCGCGGAGAACGGCACGGCGTCGTCCGCCTTGCGGGTCGCCTCGTGCTCGTTCTCGTCCATGCCGGCCACCGGCGGACGGTCGACCGGCGACGGCAGCAGGTACACCACCGCGTCCAGCATCGCCTGCACGCCCTTGTTCTTGAACGCAGTGCCGCAGTAGACCGGGATGATTTCGCTAGCCAGCGTGCGCTGGCGCAGGCCTGCGATAATCTCGTCCTCGCTGAGGGAACCCTCCTCGAGGTACTTGTTCATCAGCTCTTCGGTGGCTTCGGCCGCAGACTCGACCATGAAGCTGTGCGCCTCGTCAGCCTTGTCCTTGAGGTTCGCCGGAATGTCCTGGTAGTCGAACTTCATGCCCTGGGACGCCATGTCCCAGGTGATCGACTTCATCTTCAGCAGGTCGACCACGCCCTCGAAGCCGTCCTCGGCACCGATCGGCACCACCATCGGCACCGGGTGCGCGCCCAGACGCGACTTCAGTTGACCCACCACCTTGTCGAAGTTGGCGCCGGTGCGGTCCATCTTGTTGACGAACGCGAGGCGCGGCACCTTGTACTTGTTGGCCTGGCGCCATACGGTCTCCGACTGCGGCTGCACGCCGCCGACCGCGCACAACACGAACACCGCGCCGTCGAGCACGCGCAGCGAACGCTCCACCTCGATGGTGAAGTCCACGTGTCCCGGGGTGTCGATGATGTTGAAGCGGTGCTGCTCCATCGAACCATCCATGCCCTTCCAGAACGCCGTGGTGGCGGCGGAAGTGATGGTGATGCCGCGCTCCTGCTCCTGCTCCATCCAGTCCATCGTGGCCGCACCGTCGTGCACCTCGCCAATCTTGTGCGAGACGCCGGTGTAGAACAGGATGCGCTCCGTGGTCGTAGTCTTGCCCGCATCGATGTGGGCCATGATGCCGAAGTTGCGGTAGCGCTCGATAGGAGTGGTGCGTGCCATGGATGTATACCTTTGCCGGGCTACCCTGCCCTGATTAGCGCGACCATCCGGGCCGCGTTCCGTTTGAGAATCCGCCCGATATGGCGGAATGCCCTTGCCGCCATCTGGTGTGGCCCGGGCCGAGTTCCGCCAAGTGTGGCGGAATGCCCTTGGCCGTCAGGACGACGGCCAAGGCAACGCCGCTTACCAGCGGTAGTGCGAGAAGGCCTTGTTGGCCTCGGCCATGCGATGCGTTTCCTCGCGCTTCTTGGCGGCGCCGCCGCGGCTTTCCGAAGCCTCCAGCAACTCGGCAGCCAGCTTGCGCGGCATCGAGGTCTCGCCGCGCTTGCGGGCGGCATCGATGACCCAGCGCATGGCCAGCGCCATGCGGCGACCCGGGCGCACCTCGACCGGTACCTGGTAGGTGGCGCCGCCGACGCGGCGGGATTTCACCTCGACCGCCGGGGCGATATTGTTCAGCGCCTTCTCGACCAGGGCTACCGGCTCGGCGTTCTTCTCGCCGATTTGCTGCAGCGCGCCGTAGACGATGCTTTCGGCGACCGACTTCTTGCCGCTCTTCATCACCATGTTGATGAAGCGGGCGATCAGTTGGCTGCCGTGCTTGGGATCGGGCAAAACCAGACGGGCGGGATGTGAACCTTTACGCGACATGTTTGTTGTCCGTTATTTTGGCGGACATTCCTGCCCGCTTGAAAAGCGGCCAGCAAAGGCCGCATGACATTATTTCTTCGGGCGCTTGGCGCCGTACTTCGAGCGCGACTGGCGGCGTTTGGTGACGCCGGCGCAGTCGAGGCTGCCACGCACCGTGTGATAACGCACACCCGGCAGGTCCTTGACGCGACCGCCGCGGATCAGCACCACCGAGTGCTCCTGCAGGTTGTGGCCTTCGCCACCGATGTAGCTGATGACCTCGAAACCGTTGGTCAGGCGCACCTTGGCAACCTTGCGCAGGGCCGAGTTCGGCTTCTTCGGAGTGGTCGTGTAAACGCGCGTGCAGACGCCGCGACGCTGCGGGCTGCTCTGCAGGGCGGGCGACCCACTCTTGTAGGTCTTCGGGCTGCGGTTTTTGCGCACCAACTGGTTGACTGTCGTCATGCGAAGCTGTTCCTGAAAACATAAAGGCAGCCCGAATAAGCTCGGTCTGCCAAGAAGCGGGAATTTAACATGAGCGGCCCACTCTAGGCAAGCCAATGCTCAGTCGTCCTGGACCCGAACACGAGGTGCGTCCGTGCACCTCATTTCGTATGTCAGCGAGCAACACCCCGTACAGGTTTACTCGACACCGTTTGCACCGCCGGCTGGAGCCTCCGCAAACGAGACTGCAGGCGTGGAACCAGAAAGGGTTTCCAGCTCCGTGGCGGTCAAACCGCCCTGGCGACGACGCGATGCGTGGTACGCCAGACCCGTGCCTGCCGGAATAAGACGGCCGACAATAACATTTTCCTTCAGGCCACGCAAGGTGTCGCGCGTGCCACGAACCGCCGCCTCGGTCAGAACGCGGGTGGTCTCCTGGAACGAGGCCGCCGAGATGAACGATTCGGTCGCCAGCGACGCCTTGGTGATGCCCAGCAGCACCGACTGGTATTCCGCGGGACGCTCACCCTTGGCGAGCGCACGCTCGTTCTCGCCGTTGATCCGCACGCGCTCGACCTGCTCGCCGCGCAGATAATGGCTTTCGCCCGGCTCGACGATCTCGACCTTGCGCAGCATCTGGCGAATGATCGCCTCGATGTGCTTGTCGTTGATCTTCACGCCCTGCAGGCGGTACACGTCCTGGATTTCCTTGACCAAGTACGTAGCCAGCGGCTCCACGCCGAGCAGGCGCAGGATGTCATGCGGACTCGGCTCGCCGTCGACGACGGTTTCGCCCTTCTCCACGTGCTCGCCCTCGAACACGATGACCTGGCGCCACTTTGGAATCAGCTCCTCGTGCTCGTTGCCGTCGACGTCCTTGATGATCAGACGCTGCTTGCCCTTGGTGTCCTTGCCGAAGCTGATGATGCCGGAGCGCTCGGCGAGGATCGCCGGTTCCTTCGGCTTGCGTGCCTCGAACAGGTCGGCGACACGCGGCAGACCACCGGTGATGTCGCGGGTCTTGGAGGTTTCCTGCGGGATACGCGCGACCACGTCGCCCACGCCCACTTCGGCACCGTTCTGGATCGACACGATCGCACCGGCCGGCAGGAAATACTGCGCGGCGATGTCGGTACCCGGCAGCTTGAGCTCCCGGCCCTTGGCGTCTTCCAGGCGCACGATCGGACGCAGGTCCTTCGCCTGCGCGCCACGACGCTTCGGATCGGTGACCACCGCCGACTCCAGGCCGGTCAGCTCGTCGGTCTGGCTCTGCACGGTGACGCCATCGAGGAAATCGATGAAGCGCACCACACCGGCCACCTCGGTGACGATCGGATGGGTATGCGGATCCCAGTTCGCCACGGTCTGGCCCGGCTTGACCGGCGCGCCGTCCTTGACCGCGATGACGGCGCCGTACGGCACCTTGTAGCGCTCGCGCTCGCGGCCGCTGGCGTCGATCACGCTCAGCTCGCCCGAACGCGACACCGCCACCAGGTGGCCCTGCTTGTGCTGCACCGATTTCAGGTTGTTGAACTTCAGCGAGCCGGTGGTCTTCACCGTCACGTTGTCCACCGCCGCCGCACGCGAAGCCGCGCCGCCGATGTGGAACGTACGCATGGTCAGCTGGGTGCCCGGTTCGCCGATCGACTGCGCGGCGACCACGCCCACGGCCTCGCCCATGTTGACCAGGTGGCCACGGGCCAGATCGCGGCCGTAGCACAGCTTGCACACGCCGTGGACGGCTTCGCAGGTGATCGGCGAACGCACCTTGATGATCTGCACGCCGGCCTTGTCGAGCTTCTCGACCAGGGCTTCGTTGAGCAGCGTGTCGCGGGTGACGATCGGGCGGTCGTCGTCGCCGGGGGCGTAGACATCCTCGACCACCACACGGCCGAGCACGCGGTCACGCAACGGCTCGACCACATCGCCGCCTTCGACGATCGGCTGCATGGTGACGCCGTCCTCGGTGCCGCAGTCGTCCATGGTGACGACCACGTCCTGCGCCACGTCGACCAGGCGGCGGGTCAGGTAACCGGAGTTGGCGGTCTTCAGCGCGGTATCCGCCAGGCCCTTGCGGGCGCCGTGGGTCGAGTTGAAGTACTGCAGCACGTTCAGGCCTTCGCGGAAGTTGGCCTTGATCGGCGTCTCGATGATCGAGCCGTCCGGACGCGCCATCAGGCCGCGCATGCCGGCCAGCTGGCGGATCTGCGCCACCGAGCCACGCGCGCCGGAGTCGGCCATGATGTACAGCGAGTTCATCGACTTCTGGCTGACCATCTTGCCTTCGGCATCGACCACCTTCTCGGTGCCGATGCCGTCGATCATCGCCTTGGCTACCTGCTCGCTGGTGCGCGACCAGATGTCGACCACCTTGTTGTAGCGCTCGCCGGCGGTGACCAGACCCGACTGGTATTGCTGCTGGATCTCGACGACTTCCTTCTCGGCCTCGTCGAGGATGGTCTTCTTCTCGTTCGGGATCAGCATGTCGTCGATGCCGATCGAGATGCCCGCGCGCGTGGCGAACCGGTAGCCGGTGTACATCAGCTTGTCGGCGAACACCACGGTTTCCTTCAGGCCCAGCAGGCGATAGCTGGAGTTGATCAGCCGTGAGATGTTCTTCTTGGTCAGCTCGGTGTTGGCCAGCTCGAACGGCAGGCCCTCCGGCAGGATCTCGGCGAGCAGCGCACGGCCCACGGTGGTCTCGACCAGCCGGGTTTCGCTGCTGCGCGTACCGTCTTCGGCAATGTGCACCAGCTTCAGGCGCACCTTGACCTTGGCATGCAGCTCGACCGCACGGTTGTCGTAGGCGCGGCGCGCTTCCGAGACGCCGGAGAACACCATGCCCGTGCCCTTGGCGTTGATCAGCTCGCGGGTCATGTAGTACAGGCCCAGCACCACGTCCTGGGTCGGCACGATGATCGGCTCGCCGTTGGCGGGCGACAGGATGTTGTTGGACGACATCATCAGCGTGCGCGCTTCCAGCTGCGCCTCGATCGACAACGGCACGTGCACGGCCATCTGGTCGCCGTCGAAGTCCGCGTTGAACGCGGTGCAGACCAGCGGGTGCAGCTGGATCGCCTTGCCTTCGATCAGCTTCGGCTCGAACGCCTGGATGCCGAGGCGGTGCAGGGTCGGCGCGCGGTTCAGCAGCACCGGATGTTCGCGGATCACCTCTTCGAGGATGTCCCACACCTGGCCTTCCTCGCGCTCGACCAGCTTCTTCGCCGCCTTGATGGTGGTGGCTTCGCCACGTGCCTGCAGCTTGGCGAAGATGAACGGCTTGAACAGCTCCAGCGCCATCTTCTTGGGCAGGCCACACTGGTGCAGGCGCAGCGTCGGGCCGACCACGATCACCGAACGGCCGGAGTAGTCCACACGCTTGCCGAGCAGGTTCTGGCGGAAGCGGCCCTGCTTGCCCTTGATCATGTCGGCCAGCGACTTCAGCGCGCGCTTGTTGGTGCCGGTGATGGCACGGCCGCGGCGGCCGTTGTCGAGCAGCGCGTCGACCGATTCCTGCAGCATGCGCTTCTCGTTGCGCACGATGATGTCGGGCGCATTGAGTTCGAGCAGCCGCTTGAGGCGGTTGTTGCGGTTGATGACGCGACGGTACAGGTCATTCAGGTCGGAGGTGGCGAAGCGACCACCGTCCAGCGGCACCAGCGGACGCAGGTCCGGCGGCAGCACGGGCAGCACGGTCAGCACCATCCACTCCGGCTTGTTGCCGGACTCCAGGAACGCCTCGATCAGCTTGACGCGCTTGGTGAGGCGCTTGAGCTTGGTCTCGGAATTGGTGGAGGCGATCTCTTCCTTCAGGCGGATGACTTCGCCCGGCAGATCAAGCGACTTCAGCAGGTGAAACACCGCCTCGGCACCCATCCGCGCGTCGAACTCGTCGCCGTGCTCCTCGGTCGCTTCCAGATACTGATCCTCGCTGAGCAGCTGGCCGCGCTCCAGCGCGGTCATGCCCGGATCGATCACCACGAAGGCCTCGAAGTACAGGATGCGCTCGATGTCGCGCAGGGTCATGTCCAGCATCAGGCCGATGCGCGAGGGCAGCGATTTCAGGAACCAGATGTGCGCGGTCGGGCTGGCCAGCTCGATGTGGCCCATGCGCTCGCGGCGCACCTTGGCCAGGGTCACTTCCGTGCCGCACTTCTCGCACACCACGCCGCGGTGCTTCATGCGCTTGTACTTGCCGCACAGGCACTCGTAGTCCTTCACCGGGCCGAAGATGGCGGCGCAGAACAGACCGTCGCGCTCGGGCTTGAAGGTGCGGTAGTTGATCGTCTCCGGTTTCTTCACTTCGCCGTACGACCACGAGCGGATCAGCTCCGGCGAGGCGAGCGCGATCTTGATCGCGTCGAAATCCGGCGTCGTGCGCTGCTGGTTGAAGAGGTTGAGCAAGTCTTTCATTTGAATCTCCGAAAGATCGGGAATAGGGAATGGAGAATCGGGAATGGGAAGAGCGGGGAATGAAGGTTCGGGGTCGCGGCGATGTTTCGTGCCTTCGCGACTCCCTGTTCCCTATTCCCTACTCCCTTGCCAAATCACTTGACCTCTTCCAGATCGATGTCGATGGCGAGCGAGCGGATTTCCTTCACCAGCACGTTGAAGGACTCCGGCATGCCCGCGGACATTTCGTGGTTGCCGTCGACGATGTTCTTGTACATCTGGTTGCGGCCCTGCACGTCGTCGGACTTCACCGTCAGCATTTCCTGCAGGGTGTAGGCCGCGCCGTAGGCTTCCAGCGCCCACACTTCCATCTCGCCGAAGCGCTGGCCGCCGAACTGCGCCTTGCCGCCCAGCGGCTGCTGGGTGACCAGCGAGTACGGGCCGGTGGAGCGCGCGTGCATCTTGTCGTCGACCAGGTGGTTGAGCTTCAGGTAATGCATGTAGCCCACGGTGACCGGGCGGTCGAATGCCTCGCCGGTGCGGCCGTCGTACAGCATGGTCTGACCGGATTCCGGCAGATCAGCCAGCTTCAGCATCGCCTTGATCTCAGTCTCTTCCGCACCGTCGAACACCGGCGTCGCCATCGGCACGCCTTCCTGCAGGTTGGTGGCGAGCGCGAAGATCTCCTTGTCGGTGAGCGACTTCAGATCGACGTGCTGCACGGCACCGGCGACGTGGCTGTTGTAGATCTGGTCGAGGAACTTGCGGATCTCGGCCACCTTCTCCTGCGCCTCGATCATCTTCTGGATCTTCTTGCCCAGGCCCTTGGCGGCCCAGCCCAGATGCACCTCGAGAATCTGCCCGATGTTCATGCGCGACGGCACGCCCAGCGGGTTCAGGCAGATATCCACCGCCTCGCCGTTGGCCATGTACGGCATGTCCTCCACCGGCACCACGTTGGACACCACGCCCTTGTTGCCGTGGCGGCCGGCCATCTTGTCGCCCGGCTGGATGCGACGCTTCACGGCCAGGAACACCTTGACCATCTTCAGCACGCCCGGCGCGAGGTCGTCGCCCTGGGTGATCTTGCCCTGCTTCTCCTTGAAGCGCTTGTCGAACTCTTCCTTGTGGCGCTTGATCTGCTCGGCGGCACGCTCGAGGAACTCGGTGACCTCCTCGTCCTTGACGTTGACCTTGAACCAGTCGTCCTTCTTCAGGCCGTCGAGATACGCGTCGGTGATCTCGGCGCCGCGCTTCAGGCCGCCCGGACCGCTCATCGCGGACTTGCCGACCAGCTGGGTGCGCATGCGGCTGTAGATCGCGCCTTCGAGGATGCGGAACTGGTCGTCCAGATCCTTGCGCACCCGCTTGACCTCGGTTTCCTCGATCTGCTTGGCGCGCTTGTCCTTCTCGATGCCGTCGCGGGTGAACACCTGCACGTCGATCACGGTGCCGTCCATGCCCGGGGGCACGCGCAGCGAGCTGTCCTTCACGTCGGACGCCTTCTCGCCGAAGATCGCGCGCAGCAGCTTCTCTTCCGGTGTCAGCTGGCTCTCGCCCTTGGGCGTGACCTTGCCGACCATGATGTCGCCGGCCTTCACCTCGGCACCGATGTACACGATGCCGGATTCGTCGAGGCGCGCCAGCGCCTGCTCACCCACGTTCGGGATGTCGGCGGTGATTTCCTCGGCGCCCAGCTTGGTGTCGCGCGCGATGCAGGACAGCTCCTCGATGTGGATCGAGGTGTAGCGGTCCTCCTGCACGACGCGCTCGGAGAGCAGGATCGAGTCTTCGAAGTTGTAGCCGTTCCACGGCATGAAGGCGATCAGCATGTTCTGGCCGAGCGCGAGCTCGCCCAGGTCGGTCGACGAACCGTCGGCCAGCGTGTCGCCCTTCGCCACCACGTCGCCGACGTTCACCAGCGGGCGCTGGTTGAGGTTGGTGTTCTGGTTGGAGCGGGTGTACTTGGTCAACGTGTAGATATCGACGCCGGCGTCGTTGCCGCCGACCTCCTCCTCGTTCACGCGCACCACGATGCGCGCCGCGTCGACCTGGTCGATCACCCCGCCGCGCTTGGCGGAGACGATGACGCCCGAGTCGCGCGCCACCGCGCGCTCGATGCCGGTACCGACCAGCGGGGTCTGCGAGCGCAGCGTCGGCACGGCCTGGCGCTGCATGTTCGCGCCCATCAGCGCGCGGTTCGCGTCGTCATGCTCCAGGAACGGCACCAGCGCCGCGGCGACCGACACGGTCTGCATCGGCGAGACGTCCATGTAGTCGACCTCGGCAGCCGGGCGCAGCTCGGACTCGCCACGGAAACGGCAGGACACGAAGTCCTCCAGGAACGCGCCGTGCTTGTCCAGCGGCGAGTTCGCCTGGGCGATCACGTGGTCGCCTTCCTCGATCGCCGACAGGTAGTCGACCTTGTCGGTGACCTTGCTGTTGGCGACCTTGCGGTACGGCGTCTCGAGGAAGCCGTAGGCGTTGGTGCGGGCATACACGGCCAGCGAGTTGATCAGGCCGATGTTCGGGCCTTCCGGCGTCTCGATGGTGCAGACGCGGCCGTAGTGGGTCGGATGCACGTCGCGCACTTCGAAGCCGGCGCGCTCGCGGGTCAGGCCACCCGGCCCCAGCGCGGAGACGCGGCGCTTGTGCGTCACTTCCGACAGCGGGTTGTTCTGGTCCATGAACTGCGACAGCTGCGAGGAGCCGAAGAACTCCTTCACCGCCGCCGCGACCGGCTTGGCGTTGATCAGGTCCTGCGGGGTCAGGCCATCGGCCTCGGCCAGCGACAGGCGCTCGCGCACGGCGCGTTCCACGCGCACCAGACCGATGCGGAAGGTGTTCTCGGCCATTTCGCCGACCGAACGCACGCGACGGTTGCCCAGATGGTCGATGTCGTCGACGGTGCCATGGCCGTTCTTGATGTCGATCAGCACCTTCAGCACGTCGAGGATGTCGGACGACTCGCCCTGCTCCTTGACCAGCCGCTGCGACTCCTCTTCCTTGCGCTCGCTGAAGTACTTGTGGTCGTACAGCACGCCCGGGCCGAGGATTTCCTTGCGGCCCACGCGGCGGTTGAACTTCATCCGGCCGACCGCCGACAGGTCGTAGCGGTCGAAGGTGAAGAACAGGTTGAAGAACAGGTTCTGCGCAGCGTCCTTGGTCGGCGGCTCGCCCGGGCGCATCATGCGGTAAATCTCCACCAGCGCCTCCAGCGGCGTCTTGGTGTTGTCGATGCGCAGGGTGTGCGAGATGTAGGCGCCGCGGTCGAGATCGTTGACGTACAGCGTCGGCACGACTTCGATGCCGGCCTTGCGGAAGTTCTCCATCTGCTCGGCAGTGATCTCGTCGTTCGCCGAGGCCAGCAGTTCGCCGGTCTTGGCGTCGACGATGTCGGTGGCCACGATGCGGCCGACCGGGTAGTCGTCCGGCACTTCCAGCGCGGTGATGTTCTCGGCCGCCAGCTGGCGCACGTGGCGTGCGGTGATGCGCTTGCCGGCTTCCACCAGCACCTTGCCACCGATCGCCAGGTCGAAGGAGAGCGTCTCGCCGCGCAGGCGCTCGGCGACCAGCTCCAGCGTGGTGCCGCCCTTGTTGCCCAGGTGGAACACGTTGTGCTCGAAGAAGATGCCCAGCATCTCCTCGTTGTTGTAGCCGAGCGCGCGCAGCAGCACCGTCACCGGCAGCTTGCGGCGACGGTCGATGCGGGTGAACAGCGCGTCCTTCGGGTCGAACTCGAAGTCCAGCCAGGAGCCGCGGTAGGGGATCACGCGGGCCGAGAACAAGAGCTTGCCCGAGCTGTGCGTCTTGCCGCGATCGTGGTCGAAGAACACCCCCGGCGAACGATGCAGCTGCGAGACGATCACGCGCTCGGTGCCGTTGATGATGAAGGTGCCGGTGTCGGTCATGAGCGGGATCTCGCCCATGTAGACCTCCTGCTCCTTGATGTACTTGACCACCTTCTTCGAGGCCGGGCTGTCCTTGTCGTAGATCACCAGGCGCACGGTGGTGCGCAGCGGCGCACCGAAGGTCATGCCGCGGTTGCGGCACTCGCGCTCGTCGAACGCCGGCTCGCCCAGGCGGTAGTCCACGTACTCCAGTGCGGCATTGCCCGAGTAGCTGGAGATCGGGAACACCGACTTCAACGCGGCATGCAAACCCTTGTCGCCGCGCTGTTTCGGCGCGACGTGCTCCTGCAGGAATTCCCGGTAGGAATCAGTCTGGATGGTCAGCAGGTTCGGCACGCCCAGCACGGGCGGACGCTTGCCAAAGTCCTTGCGGATGCGTTTCTTCTCGGTAAACGAGTAGGCCATGATCGGTAGCGCCTCGGTTCGCAGTGGCGCCGGTGGTGCACACACCGGCTGAATGGGATTTCAGGGAATCGAGAATAGGGAATCGTCAATCGGCAGGATCTAACCGGATTTCCGATTCCCTATTCTCCATTCCCCATCTCGTTTCATTTAAAGCAGGCAAAGCCCGGGGGCTCGCGCCCCCAGGCTTGCTTGACGCTAGATCAAACTGATGGCGCGCAAGGGCGCCGATTACTTCAGTTCGACCGTGGCGCCGGCAGCTTCGAGGTCCTTCTTGAACTTCTCGGCATCTTCCTTCGACACGGCTTCCTTCAGGACGCCGCCGGCCTCGGTGAGGTCCTTGGCTTCCTTCAGGCCCAGGCCGGTGATCGCGCGGACAGCCTTGATCACGTCGACCTTCTTGGCGCCGGCGGTCTTCAGGATGACGTCGAACTCGGTCTGTGCTTCGGCAGCCGGGCCGGCAGCGGCCGGGCCGGCGGCAACCATCACCGGGGCGGCGGCGGTCACGCCGAACTTCTCTTCGATGGCCTTCACCAGGTCCATCACTTCCATCAGCGACTTGGCGGCGACGGCTTCAACGATCTGTTCGTTGGTCAGGGACATTGCATTTACCTCTGGAAATGGATTCGATTTGATAGACGATGAACTTAGGCGGGTTCGGCTTCAGCCGGGGCTTCGGCGGCAACTTCGCCGCCCCCCTGCTTGTCGGCCACGGCCTTGACGACGCGGGCGAACATGGTGGCCGGTTCGGCCAGCACGCGGGCCAGCATGGCCAGCGCCTGTTCGCGGGTCGGCAGCGAGGCCAGCACGTCGACATGCGCGGCCGGCAGCAGCTTGCCTTCCACCGAGACGAGCTTCGCCTTCAGCTTGTCGTTGTCCTTGGCGAACTCCTTGATCAGGCGCCCGGCAGCACCGGGTTCCTCCGTCGAGAATGCGTACAGCAGTGGACCGACCAGGGCGTCCTTGACGACCTCGAACTCGGTACCAGCCACGGCGCGCGATGCCAGCGTGTTCTTGACAACCCGCAAGTACACACCGGATTCGCGGGCCTTCTTGCGCATCGCGGTCATCTGGGCGACCGTGGTGCCTGCATACTCGGCAGCGACCAGGGAGTGAGCCTTCGCGGCAACTTCTGCCAGTTCGGCGACTACTTCTTGCTTCTGAGACAGATTGAGAGCCATTGCACTCCTCCAAATGAACTCCGCTCACGGCTCCTGCCGCTTGCGGTCCTGGGCGACGCCATCCATGACGTCGGGGGCACCTGGGTACCCCGGGTGTTGGCCTTTCCAGAACACATCGAACGATTCCAGAAGGGGCAGCACCATCTGCGCAGGCTGGATTTGCGAGAAACCCGATTAAGCGATCCCGCTGGCGGCGACGGCGATTCCCTGCCTTGTGCGAGCTCCCTGCCCGTCGTCGTCGCGCGCTGAACGCGCCTGCGGTCTTTGACAGCGGCCCCGGCCGCCGAAACGGCCGGGACTGCCCTCAAAAACTGCCCGCACCGGCAACCGCCGGTGCGGGACTTGATACTTACTTGGCGGCCAAAGCCAGCGACGAGGTGTCGACGGCCACGCCGACGCCCATGGTGCTGGACAACGCCACTTTCTGCAGGAACTGGCCCTTCGCGGTGGCCGGCTTGGCCTTCAGCAGGTCGGCGATCAGCGCGTTGAGGTTGTCCGCGAGCTGCTCGGCCTCGAAGTTGGCCTTGCCGATGGTGGCGTGGATGATGCCCGCCTTGTCGTTGCGGAACTTCACCTGGCCGGCCTTGGCGTTCTTCACCGCGGTGGCGACGTCGGCGGTGACCGAGCCGTCCTTCGGGTTCGGCATCAGGCCGCGCGGGCCGAGCAGCTGGCCCAGCTTGCCGACCACGCGCATCGCGTCCGGGGTGGCGATCACGCGACCGAAGTCGAGATCACCGCCCTGCATGCGCTCGGCCAGGTCGTCCATGCCGACGGCGTCGGCACCGGCGGCCTTGGCCGCCTCCGCCTTCTCGCCCGGCGGGCAGAACACAGCCACCTTGACGGTCTTGCCGGTGCCGTGCGGCAGCAGCGAGGAGCCGCGCACGCCCTGGTCCGACTTTTTCGCGTCGATGCCCAGACGCACGGCCACGTCCACCGACTCGGCAAACTTCGCCTTGGCGTTGGCCTTGACGATCTTCAGCGCCTCGTCCAAGGCATAGAACTTGCCCGGCTGCACCGCGGCCTGGGCCGCCTTCATACGCTTCGTGAGCTTTGCCATGTCTTAACCCTCCACCACAAGGCCCATGCTGCGGGCGCTACCGGCAATGGTGCGCACCGCGGCGTCGAGGTCGGCAGCCGTCAGGTCCGGCTCCTTCTGCTTCGCAATGTCTTCCAGCTGCTTGCGGGTGACCTTGCCGACCTTGTCGGTGTTCGGCTTCTGCGAACCCTTGGCGACGCCGGTGGCCTTCTTCAGAAGGATGGTGGCGGGCGGGGTCTTGGTGATGAAGGTGAAGCTGCGGTCGGAGTACGCCGTGATGATGGTCGGGATCGGCAGACCCGGCTCCAGCTTCTGCGTGGCGGCATTGAACGCCTTGCAGAACTCCATGATGTTCAGGCCGCGCTGGCCGAGGGCGGGGCCCACCGGCGGCGACGGATTGGCCTGACCGGCCTTGACCTGCAGTTTGATGTAACCGACGACTTTCTTTGCCATGGGATTTTCCTCGCGAGTCCGGGCGCCTTGCGGCTCCTCGCTGTTCACCGTTCCGTGGATGGAAGGAAGATCTGCCTCGTGCAGATCCGAAACGCGGACACGCCGGGTCAAAAAGACCCCGCGTGAACCGCGCAGTATAGAGATTTACCTGGTCATCAGCAAGCCCCGTGCCAAGGTCGCCGAATCGGGAGCCGGGCTGCCCCGGCCAGGGACGGTCCGATCAGAGCTTGTGAAGAAAACCACTTCCTGTGGTTTTCTTCAGTCGCGAGTCCGGTACACGCCCGGACTCGCTCACATGAAACAGTCACTTACGTGACTGTTTCATGTCCGGCCATCGGGCAACCGCTCCTGCGTTGCCTCAACTCGGGCATCCATGCCCTCGCCATGCCCTCGCCGTGGCCGGCCTGAGAGGTTGAAAAAATCACAACCTCTCAGGCCTTCTCGACCTGGCCGAACTCCAGCTCCACCGGGGTCGAGCGGCCGAAGATCAGCACCGCCACGCGCAGGCGGCTCTTCTCGTAGTTGACTTCCTCGACCACGCCGTTGAAGTCGTTGAACGGCCCCTCGGTGACGCGCACCATCTCGCCCGGCTCGAACAGCACCTTGGGACGGGGCTTCTCGACGCCCTCGCGCACCCGGCTGAGGATGGCGTCGGCCTCGCTGTCCTTGATCGGCAGCGGGCGGTCGGCGGTGCCGCCGATGAACCCCATGACCTTCGGGGTTTCCTTGATCAGGTGCCAGCATTCGTCGTCGATCCGGGGCGACTTGCCCTCGGTATTCGTCTCGATCTGCACCAGCACGTAACCCGGGAAGAACTTGCGATCGCTGCGTCGCTTCTGGCCGCCGCGCATCTCGATCACTTCCTCGGTCGGCACCAGCACCTCGCCGAATTTCTCTTCCATCGCGGCGCGCTTGATGCGCTCCTCGAGGGAACGCTTCACCTGGTTCTCGAAGCCCGAATAGGCGTGCACCACGTACCAGCGCTTGCTCATGCTCACCTCAGCTACCCAGCTTCAGCAGCCAGTCGAGAATGACCGACTTCAGGATCAGGTCGATAAGACCCAGCAGTAGCGACAGCACGATCACCACCAGGATGATGATGCCGGTCGTCTTGATCGTCTCGTCGCGGGTCGGCCAGACCACCTTGCGCATCTCGAACTGCGACTCGGCGATGAAGTTCCGCACCCGTCGGCCCAGCGCGGTGAATGCGGCAATCGCCGCCGCCACCACGAACGCGGCCAGCACGCCCAGCAGGCGTACCGACGATGAAATGCTGCCATCCCGGCCGAACCAGGAGTAGGCAAAGATGCCGGCAGCCAGCACCAGGCCCGCCAGTACCAGCTTGCCGATGTCGGCGGCGTTCGTGCCCTTGGGCTGCTCTGCCTTGGTATTCATGCACTAGCGACTCGGTGTCAGCAGCATGGCGCGCCTTGCGGCCGACCTTGCCATCGCCACCCGTCTCGATCCTCGGGGAAGTGGCACGCCAGGAGGGACTTGAACCCCCAACCTGCGGTTTTGGAGACCGCTGCTCTGCCAATTGAGCTACTGGCGTAGAACGGGATTCGGGATTCGAGATTCGGGATTCGTAAAAAGCGGAACGGCGTGAAGCCTACCCTTCCGAATCCCGAATCTCGAATCCCGAATCCCACGATATTACTTGATGACCTTGGCCACCACGCCGGCGCCGACAGTGCGGCCGCCTTCGCGGATGGCGAAACGCAGGCCTTCGTCCATCGCGATCGGGTGGATCAGGCTCACCACCATCTT
>NZ_JBYTEM010000049.1:0-15589 GCF_058789735.1 Rhodanobacter sp. FW106-PBR-R2A-1-15
TCACCCGGTTCCCCCGATGATCAGTCGGGAATGCTCGACCCTGACAGGTCGGACATCAAGACCTAAGGAGCGCACCCCCGGATCGAGTCCGGGGCAGGCTCTGTGCGCGATGCTCTTCATCACGTGACGGAAAGCATCGCGCACAGGGTGCGCTCCTACAGGGAGACCTCAGGTTGCGCCTTTAGTCGATGCCTAGCTTCTTCAGCTTGTAGCGCAGCGCGCGGAAGGTGATGCCGAGTTTGCGGGCGGCGGCGGTCTTGTTGTAGCGCGATTCCTCCAGCGCCTTGACGATGGCGGTGCGCTCGAGGTTGCTGATGTAGTCGTCGAGGCCGCCGTCCGCGCCGGTGCTGGCGGCCGCGGCGGGTGCCGGCGGCTGTCCCGGTGCCGCCGGTTCGTGGCTGGGCCGCGCGCTGCGCTGCGGCAGCATCAGGTCGGCCGCCTCGATGGTGCTACCGTCGCACATCGCCATCGCACGTTCGAGGATGTTCTCCAGCTCGCGCACGTTGCCGGGGAAGTCGTAGGCTTCCAGCGCGCCGCGGGCGGACGGCGACAGCTGGCCGATGCTTTCCCCACTCTTGCCGGCCAGTGCTTTGAGGATGAACGCGGACAGCTGCGACACGTCGCCGCGGCGTTCGCGCAGCGGCGGCACGCGCAGCTCGATCACGTTGATGCGGTAGAACAGGTCCTGGCGGAACTGGCCCTGCTCGACCAGCTGGCCGAGGTTCTTGTGGGTGGCCGACAGGATGCGCGCGTCGACCGGGATCTCGTCGCGGCCGCCGATCGGGCGCACCGCCTTTTCCTGGATCGCACGCAGCAGCTTCACCTGCATGTGCAGCGGCAGCTCGGCCACCTCGTCGAGAAACAGCGTGCCGCCCTGGGCGGCCTGGAACAGGCCTTCCTTGTCGGTGCTGGCGCCGGTGAAGCTGCCCTTGCGGTGGCCGAAGAACTCGCTTTCCATCAGCTCGGACGGGATCGCGCCGCAGTTGACCGGCACGAACGGGCCGCTGGCGCGCGGGCCCTGCTCGTGGATCAGTCGCGCCACCAGCTCCTTGCCTACACCGGATTCGCCGGCGATGTACACCGGCGCCTGGTTGCGCGCCAGCTTGGCGATGGTGGCGCGCACCTGCTGCATGGCGTTGGAGTCGCCGATCAGGCGGCTGGAGTCGCCGGTCTTCGCGGCGGCGGCGCCGCTGCGCCGTTCCTCGGCCAGACGCAGCGCGGTGCGCACCAGCCCGCGCAGCATCTGGATGTCGACCGGCTTGGAGACGAAATCGAATGCGCCGGCCTTCAGCGCGTTCACTGCGGCGTCGACGTTGCCGTAGGCGGTGATCATCGCCACCGGCATGTCGGGATGCTCCGCGGCAATCAGTTCGATGATTTCGTGGCCGGTGCCGTCGGGCAGCCGCATGTCGGTGAAGCAAAGGTCGTAACTGCGTTCGGCCAGTGCGCGGCGTGCCTCGGCGACGGTGCCGACGGCGTCGACCTGCAGGTCCATCCGTCCCAGCGTGATGGTCAGCAGTTCGCGGATGTCGCGTTCATCGTCGATGACCAAAACGGTCTGGGGATTCATGGCATGGCGCGTGGCAAACGATGCGTCAGAGAATAACCGGCCGCGGGCTGCGGGGCAAAGATCGGCGGCCGTCCGGGCGGCGGTCGAAACAGCGCAGCGTCGCCGCATGCGATGCGGGCATCGGCGGCTGGGCGAAATGCCCATGGCCGCATACCGGCCAGGGCCTGCAACCCGGCGCCGGCGGTTCAGAGCGCGTGGCGGACCAGCTCCGGCTTGCCGTCGGCGGCGCGGCGCACCGTGATGTCGTAGTAGCGGCCGCGCAGGCTTACGTGCCTCAGCGTGAACGACTTCCACGCCGGTGGCAGCACCGGCGCGTAGGCTTCGACCAGTCCGTCCCGTTTCAGGCGCAGGCCGGTGAAGCCGTAGAGGATGTTCTGCAGCAGGCCGCCCGAGGCGGTCAGAAAATAGCCGGTGTTGTTGGTGGCGGTCTCGGTGCGCACGTTGAACGGCGGCTGCAGCACGCGGGTGGTCAGGTTGCGCTGGAACCAGGCGCCGGCCGTCTGCGCGTCGCCCAGCGCGGCGGCGGCGATCGACACCGGCGAAAGCCCCATGCTGTTCGGCTCCTGCTGCGAGCGGCCGGTCAGCGTCATCGCGTAGTCGAAATCGTTGCGGCGCACCTCGGCGCTCATCGGCAGGTCCAGCGAGGGATAGGCGAGCGCCGGCAGCGCGGTGTCGCCCCAGGCGTCGATGTCGTGCGGCACGTTTTCGTCGAAATCCAGATGGTGGCCGTCCTTCACCGAGAACGGGATGTACAGCTGCGCCGCGACCTCCGACCAGTGCGGGTCCGGTCTTGCGCCGACCACGGCCGCGACGGCGACGGCGATCTCCAGCGCCTTGCGCGCCGAGGCGTTGGTGAAGGTGTCGTTCGGCACGTCGTTGTAGGCCTCCAGCACAGAGGTGACGTGGTGGATCTCGTAGCGGTGCCGGTCTGCCACCCAGGTCGCGCGGCTGGCCCAGAAATCCGCCACGTCGCGGATCACCGGCCAGCCGTGGCGGGCCAGCCACTGGCGGTCGCCGCTGGCCAGGTAGTACTGCCATTGGGCGATGGCGACGTCGGCGTTGACGTGGATCTCGCGCTCGCCGAGCACGTAGGCCATGTGCGGCGTCTGCTCGCTGCCGTTCTGCGGATCGGCCTCCCACGGGAACATCGCGCCGCGCAGGCCGCGCGCCTGCGCCCGGGCCTCGGCCGCCGGCAGGGTGCGGGAGCGGAACATCGCCAGCGATTTCGCCCGCTGCGGATGCAACAGCAGCAGCGCGGGAAAGACCCAGGTGTCGCTGTCCCAGAACACGTGGCCGGCGTAGCCGGGCGTCATGCCGCAGGCGCCGGTCGGCCAGGCGGTGTCGGCGGTGACGTTGGACAGCAGGTAGTAAAGGTCGGAGTGCACGACCTGCTGCGCCTGCGGATCGCCGTCGATGAGGATGTCCGATTGCCACAGTTCGCTCCAGGCGTGGCGGTGCGCGTCCAGCAGGCGATCGAAGCCAGCCGTGCGCGCGGCCGTGGCCAGCGTGCGGTCCGCCTTCGCGTCGCCACCCCAGCCCGCGCGCGACAGCGCGACGAACCTGGTGAAGGTGTAGGTCTGGCCCTTGCGCACCTTTGCGGTGAGGTTCAGCGCCAGCCGATAACGGCTCCGGTAGACCCGCAGGTCGCTGGGCTGCAGGTCCGCGGGCAGCTCGATCGCAGCCGCCTCGGCCATCGACAGACCTTGTTCGGCGCGGCCGTCCAGCCACAGCGTGCGGTCGGCCGCGTCGCCGTCGGCGGCCGTGACGTGGGTGTCGCCGTGGTACCAGAGCACCGCGCGGTCGGGCGTGGCCGGCGCGACCGGTTCGAGCTTCAGCTTGTGCGCCGCCACCGCCTCCTGCATCTCGTCGCCGCTCAGCCGCGCCAGCGGAAAGCGCGGCTGGTGCGGCGCCCACAGGTTCAGCGCGAACGACAGCTGCACCTCACCGTCGAACTCCGGCGTGATCGACAGCCGCGTCGCGGCGAGATGGGGCGAGGCCTGGCTGACCAGGCTGGTCACCTCGATGCGCGTGGCCCGGCCATGGTCGAGGTAGCGGTAGCGCGTGGTGAGCGTGCCCTCGCGCATATTCAGCTGCTGCTGGTAGTCCTGGAACACGGCCGGGTCCAGCGCGGCCCGGTTGAGCCAGAAGTGGCCGGCTGGCGAGTGGCCGGTGCTGTAGTCGATCTCGCTCCAGCCGGGCACCGCGGCGGGACGCGAAATATCGTCCTTGGCGTAGTCCATGAACGCGACCAGGTAGGCCAGGTTGCCCTCGGTGCCGCGCGGCGAGGTCAGCGTCGACTGGTAGCCGTTGCCGAGCTGGCCGGGAAAGTAGCTGGCGAAGTCCTTCGCGGTGGCCGTCAGCAGGAAGCTGGGGTCGGTCGCGGCTTGCGCCGGCGCGGCGACGATCAGGAACAGGCCGGCGAGGAGTGCATGGCGCAGTTTCATGATCGCTGCAGGCGGCGGCTATTTCGCGGTGATCCTGATCGCCACCGGCGCCTCGGCGCCGGCGCGGTCGGTCTCGCGCTTGAACAGGAACAGCGTGGCCAGGATCAGGCTCATCGGCAGCAGCGAGAAATAGAACGCGTGGATGCCGTCGAAGCTGGCGAACACCCGGGCGGTGATGTACGAGCCCAGCGTGCCGCCGAGCGCGGAGAACACCACGATCAGGCCGGTCATCGCCGCATGCATCGGCTTGGGCAGCGAGCTCAGCGCCACCGAGTTGATCACCGGGTAGATCGGCGCCATCAGCAGGCCGAGCAGCGGGATCAGGTACGCCGCCAGCGGCGCGTTGAACCAACCGACGTCCGACCGCGCCACCACGCCGCGCGCCAGCGGCAGCACCAGCACGACCAGGACGGCCATCGCCACCACGCATGCGTTGAGCAGTACGTGCCAGCGCA
The DNA here is from genome assembly GCF_058789735.1 of Rhodanobacter sp. FW106-PBR-R2A-1-15. Lineage (NCBI taxonomy): Bacteria > Pseudomonadati > Pseudomonadota > Gammaproteobacteria > Lysobacterales > Rhodanobacteraceae > Rhodanobacter > Rhodanobacter sp. FW106-PBR-R2A-1-15. The sequence continues at coordinate 4,470 of NZ_JBYTEM010000049.1, forward strand.
CGCGTTTGAGCACCACGCCGGCGCCGATGCGGCCCAGCGCGGTCATGCCGGCGAGGATGCTGGCGAACTGGATGCTCATCGTGTTCGGCAGCTTCAGGATCTCGTTGTTGAAGGTGGGCAGCCAGGTGCCGAAGCTCTGCTCGATCAGCACGTACAGGAACGCCGAGGCGAGGAACACGTACACCAGCGGCCGCACGAACAGCCGCAGCATCTCCAGCAGCGAGTCGGAGAACGAATTGTTGTGCCCGTGCGCGTGCGCGGCGCTTTCGTCCAGGCGGCTGCTGGCCAGCAGCACGATCACCAGCGCGCAGGCGCCTGCCAGCAGCCAGTACACGTTGACCCACACCGGGTTGCCCGGGTGCAGCGGGTCGACGAACGCGCTGAACAGCCAGTTGCCGCCGAGCACGCCGAGCATGAACAGGCCTTCGATGGTGTTGGTCAGCCGCGAGTGGGCGACGCGGTCCGTGGTGAGCAGGCCGATCGAGGAATACACGCAGACCTTGGCCATCGCAAAGCCGACGCCCACGCAGGCGAACAGCAGCCGCGTGGTCAGGAAGCTGGGGTAGAGCGGCATCAGCACGCAGGCGGCGCCGACGATCGCCAGCGCCAGCATCATCGAGCGCCGGTAGCCGAACATCGGCAGGAACGAGGCGACCAGGAACGAGGTAAACGCGATGGTGAGGTCCTTGTAGCGCTCCAGCGCGCTGGCCGCGGGCTTGTCGATGCCGAACGTGGCGATCGACTGCAGGATCACCGTGCCGACGCTGTTGAGCAGGATCGCGAAGATCATGTAGATCAGTGCCAGCGCGACAATCATGCGGATTCGGTTCATGTCACCCCCGGCGGTACGGTGTCGGTACGGCGGAAAAACGCGGTCCGGACCGCTCTGAGGTTTCGGTCCGGACCGCGTGCCCTGCAACAACCCAGGCTTAGAACAGGTACTTCACCGTCACGTTGACCTCGCGGCCTTCCATCGGGCGGGCGAGGATCACGCCATCGGTGCCGGCGGCGGAGCCGAAGATGCGCGAGTTGCTCTCGGTCAGGCCCAGTTCGTCGGTCATGTTGGTGCCTTGCAGGCGGATCTGCCAGCTCTTTTCCACATTGGCGACGATGCCGAAGTCCCAGGTGTTGTAGCTGCCGAGCTGCTGCAGCGCGGACTGGTCCTGGGTGTGCGCGCCGACGTGGGTGTAGGTCACGAAGGCGGTGACGTCGCCCCAGGAGAACGGCAGGCGGTAGCTCGGTGTGAGCATGTAGCGCACCTTCGGCTGGCGCTGCAGCTGCTTGCCGTTGATGCCGATGCACTGGGTGGAGCCGCTGACCAGGTCGGTAAACAGGAAGCAGGAGTTGTTGTGCGTGTAGTGGCCGTCCAGATAGTTGGCGACCACCTGCAGCTTGAAGTTCTCGAACGGTGTGACCGCGCCAGCGAGGTTCACGCCCTTGGAGTCGGAGCCGTACAGCGCCTGCCCGCCGACCGGCACGCCCTGGCCGTTGGTGGGCTGGTAGGCCAGGCCGTTGAACTGGCGGTGGTACACGCTGATGTCGGCGTAGAACAGGTCGGACTGGTACTTGAAGCCGCCTTCGAAGTTCTGCACCTTCTGCAGCGGCGGGGTGTTGCCGGTGGTGTTGCCGCGCAGCGCGTTGTCGAAGTCGCCGAAGTGCGCGCCCTTGTTGGCGCGCACGTAGACGCTCATGTTGTCGGCCAGCTCGTAGTTCACGCCGACGGTCCACGACGGGTGGGTCTTGTCGTAGCGGGTTTTCGCCCAGGTGCCGTTGCATACCGGCACGCTGTTGTCGTACAGCGTGTTCAAGTTGCCGTCGAGGTTGACGTTGGTGAGGTTGCACACGTTGTTGGTGGCGTTCTCGTTCTCGATGCGGCCGGACACGTCGATCAGCCACTTGCCGATGCGCCACACATCGGACAGGTAGAACGCCTTGTTGGTGGCGCTGCCGTGCTGGGCGATGTTGTAGGCGCCGTAGTCGAGGAAGCCCTGGCCGTCGGTGAGGTACTTGGTCTGGCCGTTGTCGACGTAGCTGACCCGGATCGGCTGCGCGTTCGGCGCGTTGGTCATCAGCATCTGGTTGCCCAGCGCCCACTTGTCGTTCATGGTGTAGTGGGCCAGGTAGAGGCCGCCGGTGAGCGTGTTGCCCTCGAACAGCTCCTTGCTCAGGCGGAAATCGTTGCTGATGTTCTTCAGGTGTTTGTGGATGTACCACCAGCCCTGGTGGATCACGCTCTGGTTCGGGTCGACCAGGCCGCCGCCGTTCACGTAGCTGGCGGTGGCCGAGCCGGCGGGTAGGCCGAAGCCGCCCATGCTCGGGTCGTTGGTGTAGAGCATGTCGCTCATGCGGCCGGGGTTGTTGCCCGAGAACAGCGCGTTGGTGTCGACGTCGCCGCCGTCGAGCAGGAACTTGTCCGAGATGTTCCAGCCGTTGCCCAGGTCGTAGTCGAAGTTGCCGCCGAAGAAGCTGAACTTGGTGCCGCGGCCGTTGGCCAGGTTGGCGTCGGTGCCGCCGCCGGGGTAGCCGGGCAGTTGCACGTGCTGGATCGCCTTGCTGTAGTAGGTGTCGGTCAGCGGATCGAAGCCGGGGTAGGCGCTGAAATGGTCGGTACCGCTCTGCAGCAGCGGAATCGGCGTGATGAATTGGTTCTTGTCGTCGAGGTGGCGCGCGTACAGGGTCAGGCTGCCGTTGTCGCTGTCGTGGCTCAGCGTGGCGGTGAACTGGCCGCCCTTGTCCGCGGCGAACTGCGGGTCGCGCACGCCGTCGGAATCGCGATAGAAGCCGCCCACGCTGCCGTACCAGTTGTTGCCGAGCGGGAAGCCAAGGAAGCCGTCCACGCGGCGCAGGTTCTCGCTGCCGTAGGTGACGCCCACGCTGCCGCTGGGCACGTCGGTGCCGGTCTTCAGCATGAAGTTCGCGGTGGCGCCGATCTGGCCGTCGCCGAACACCACCGACGGGCCGCCCTGCAGGATCTCCACCCGCTCGACGGTGTCGTCGAGGCGGAAGAGCGAGGTGGTCTCGAAGAACGACAGGGTGGGCATGCCGTACAGCGGCGAGCCCATCAACTGGGTGCTGAAGTAGGGCGCGTCGCCGCCGCCCGGGAAGCCGGCGATCTCGATGTTGGCGCCGGTCTGGCCGCCGGTGGATTCCGGCCACATGCCGGGGGAGATCTTCAGCAGGTCCGCCGTGCTTTTCGGGTTGGCCATCTTGATCTGCTCGGCCGAGGCGGTGGTGACCGAGTAGCTGGTGTCGATCTTGCGCAGGCCGCCAGTGGCGGTATTTCCGGTCACCACCACCTGCTCGAGGGACTTGGCCTTGGCGGCGTCGGCCTTCTGCTCGGCCGTGCTCTTCTTCGCCGGCGCCTGGCTGGCTGGCGCCGGCGCGGGCGTGGCGTCCCGGGCCACGGCCGCGCCGCAGAACAGGATGGCGGCAATGGCCACCGGAAGGCTCAGTCTCGACAGCTTTTTGGTCTTCATTTCGGTTACTCCCCACCAGTTGAGTTGAATTGTTTTTGACCGCGCAACGCAGCGTGCCGGCTGCGCGGAAGGGCCGCTCATGCTATGAAACGGCTGATGTCGAACGCGGCAATGTCCGGCAGCAGCACATCCGCCTGGTCCAGCTCCTGCGCGCGGCCGATGCCGACCGCCGCCATGCCCGCCGCGTGCAGGGCGGCGATGCCCGCCGCGGCGTCTTCCACGCCAAGGCATTCCCCCGGGGCCAGCCCCAGCCCGCGCGCCGCCGCCAGGAAGATCTCCGGGTCGGGCTTGGAGCGGGCGATGCGGCCGGCGTCGACCACGCAGTCGAACAGCGTGGCGATACCCAGCCGATCGAGCAGTTGCGGCGCGTTGCGGCTGGCCGAGGCCAGCGCGGTCTTCAGCCCGGCGCGGCGCACGGACTCCACCGCGGCGCGCGCGCCGGGCAGCAGGTCCTGCGGGCCGAGGCGCCCGATCAGTTCGACATAGTGGGCATTCTTGCGTGCGGCCAGCGCTTCCTTCTCCGTCTCGCTGTAGGAGCGCGGCGCGTGCTCCAGCAGGATGTCCAGCGAGCCGCGACGGTCCACGCCCTTCATGCGCCCGGCGGTGATTTCGTCCAGCGGCGCGCCGATCTCGTTGGCCAGCTGCTGCCATGCCGCGCGGTGCAACACGGCGGTGTCGGCGAGCACGCCGTCGAGGTCGAACACCACCGCCTTCAGCGGCGGCGGAGCGACGGAGCCCGCGCAGGGCAGGTGCAACGGCTGGCCGGCGTGCAGGCGCTGCGGCAGGCCGTCGTGCAGGAAGGTGAGCGAGCTGCCCTCGGTGAGGGTGTAGCGCGCGCCGTCGCCGTCGACCTCCACGCGCAGGTGCGCCCCGCGCCAGCGCAGGCCGAAGCGGTAGCTTTTCCATGCCGCCGGCAGCCGCGGCGCCAGCGCGGGAAGGCCATCGTGCACACGCAGCCCGCCGTAGCCCCAGCTCAGCGCCAGCCAGCTGCCGGCCATTGCCGCCATGTGCAGGCCGTGCGCCGCGTTGCCGTGCAGGTCGTCCAGGTCGACCCGCAGGGTGTCGAGGAAATAACCGTGCGCCTTGTCGGCGTAGCCCACTTCGGCCGCGAGCACCGCAAAGGTGGAGGCGGACAGGGTGGAGTCATGCACGGTGACGCCTTCGTAGTAGTCGAAGTTGCGGCGCTTGGCGGCCACCTCGACCTGCTCGCCGGCCAGCATCAGGGCCAGCAGCGTATCGGCCTGTTTGCAGACCTGGTGGCGATAGAGGGTGAGCGGATGCAGCTGCAGCAGCAGCGGCTGCCGGCCGGGCGTGGCGGCGAGCTGCGGCGGCAGGCGCGGCTTGTCGAGGAAGCCGTCGTCCTGCGGGAAGATGCCGAGCGCGGCGTCCACCGGCAGGTGCATCGCGCGCGCGGCGCGGCGCCACTGGCTTGCCTCGTCCGCCTGCAGGTTGATGCGCGCGCCCAGCGCGGCATGTTCGGCCGGGTGGCTCAGCGCCATCCAGTCGGCGACGTCGGCGGCGTCCTGCAGGTGCCGCTGCGCCATGCGGTTGGTGTAGTGGTTGTTGTCGACCAGGGCGGAGTATTCGTCCGGGCCGGTCACCTCGTGGATGCAGAAGGCGCCGCCGTGGCGCGCGCTGAAGTGTCCGATCTGCAGCCAGATGCGCGCGGTCTCGAACAGCATTTCGGCACCGTGCGCGAGCAGGAACGCGTCGTCGCCGCTGGCGTCGACGTAGAGGCGGATCGCCCAGGCCACTGCCGCGTTGATGTGGTACTGCGCCGAGCCGCTGGGGAAGTACGAGGAGCACTCGTCGCCGCTGATCGTGCGCCACGCGTACAGCGCGCCGTGCGGGTGGTCCAGCTCACGCGCATGGCGGCGCGCGTGGTCCAGCGTGCGGTAGCGGTACAGCAGCATCGCGCGCGCCAGTTCCGGCGCCAGGGTGGCCAGCACCGGCAGCATGAACACCTCGGCGTCCCAGAAATAGTGGCCTTCGTAGCCTTCCCCGGTGAGGCCCTTGGCGGCGGTGGTGCCGTGGCTGTCGCGGCTGCTCGACTGGAACAGATGGAACAGGTTGAAGCGCAGCGCCTGCTCGGTCGTCGGGTCGCCGTCGATGGCCAGGTCGGCCTGCGCCCACAACGTGGACAGAGCCCGGGCCTGGCGCGCCAGCAGCGCCGGGTAGCCGAGTGCGTCGGCGGTATCCAGCGAGGCGCGGGCGCGGGCGAGCAGGTCGGTGGCCTGATCCCCGCCCAACGGCGAGCTGAAGGCATAGGCGACGTATTTTTCCAGGCTGACCGCCTGGCCGGGCGCCAGCACGCCCTCGTAGACCTGGGTGACGCCGTGCGGTGCCAGGTTGGCGTGGCGGAAGCGCAGCTCGCCGGCATGCCGGTGCCGCTGCGCGCAGACCAGCCGGATGCCGCTGTGGGTGGTCTGCTGGCCGACCCAGGCGAGGTCTTCCCCGGCGTGGGCGTCGCAGGTACCCAGGCCGCCGTCGATGCGGCTGCCGATGCGTGGATCGAAGCCCTGCTCGGCGGCTTCGCGCGCGGTGCTGATGGACGACTCCAGCGTGATCGGCCCGGCGTAGTCGAGCGAGCGCACGCGGTAGTGGATCGCCAGCAGCCCGGCGTCTTCCAGGCTCACGATGCGCTCGGCCTCGATCTCCAGCGTGGCGCCTTCCGGCGAGCGCCAGCGCAAGCGGCGCCGGTAGCAGCCCTGGCGCAGGTCGAGCACGCGTTCGAAATGCAGCCAGGTGCCCTGGTCCAGCCGTACCGGCGTGTCGCCGAGGTGCAGGTGGATGCGCGCGGCGTCGGCGACCGGGATGCGCGTGTCGGTATGCGCGGCAAAGCCGGGGAACCGTTCGTGGTAGTCGATCGGGCTGCGTTCCCACACGGCGGACAGCAGGGTGGCCTGGCTGGCGCTGTCGCTTTCCTCCAGGTTGCCGCGCACGCCGAGGGTGCCGTTGGCCAGCGCGAACAGGCTCTCGTCCTGCGCAAAGCCGGCCGGGTCGGTGCCGTGGCGCACCAGCAGCCAGGGGTCGATCACGACCTCGGCGCCGACGGACGGCACCTCGGCATCGAGCAGCACGGCTGCGTAGCTGTCCACCATGAGTCCCCATTTCTCCGTCCGGCGCACCGGGCCGGGCGGCCCGCGAGGCTGCGGCTGGCGGCGAGCTTGGCAGCAATTGTTATCGGTATCAAGATACCGATAACAATTGCTGTGGGGATCGCCATGACCAAGCTGCGACAGGAGGCGGCGGCCGGAGCCTCGCGCCCGCCATGCGCGCCGGTGTGCGGCCGGTGCAAACGCCGGCGCGGCGCGAGCTTGCATCGGCAGGGTGAATGTCGACACACTGCGGGCGCCGGCCTGGGCCATCGCTGCCGTCCGGCAGCGTCGCGGCACCGGGCCGGGATCGGCCAGACCAACAGGGAACCGGGCAGTTGAGCAAGAAGGACGCGCGCCATCACGCGTCGGGCGGCCTGACCATGGCCGACCTGGCCGAGCTGGCCGGGGTATCCAAGATCACCGTCTCGCGGGCGCTGGGCAACAGCCTGCTGGTCAATCCGCAGACCCGCGAGCGGATCCAGGCGCTGGCGCGCGAGCACGACTACAAGCTCAACATCAGCGCGCGCAACCTGCGTCTGCGCCGCAGCCATACCGTGGCGGTAATCGTGGAGATGAAGCCGTCCACCGACCGCACCATGTTCGATCCCTACCCGCTGGTGCTGCTGGGCGGCATCTCGCAGGAACTGACCGCGGCCGGCTACAGCGTGCTGCTGACCACCCGCCAGGGCGCCAGCGCGGCGGCGGTGCAGGCCGCCGACGGGCTGATCCTGCTGGGCCAGGGCGCGCACCAGGACGCGGTGCGCCGGTTTGACAAGCTGAACCTGCCGATGGTCGTGTGGGGCGCACAGTCGGCCAGCGACGCGCACGTGGTGGTGGGCAGCGACAATCGCCTCGGCGGCGCGGTGGTGGCGCGGCACTTCATCGCGCTGGGCCGGCGCCGGCCGGTGTTCATCGGCAACCCCAGCCACCCGGAAATCTTCGAGCGCCTGAACGGCTTCATCGACGCGCTGGCGCTGCGCGGGATCAAGCCGCTGCTGATGCGGCGCGACGAGTTCACCGTGGACTCGGGCATGGACGCGGTGCGCTCGCTGCACCAGCGCAAGGTCGGCTTCGACGCGATCTTCGCCTGCAACGACCTGCTGGCGATGGGCGCGATCCGCGCCACGCTGGACCTGGGGCGCTCGGTACCGGCCGACGTCTCGGTGGTGGGCTACGACGACATGCCGCTGGGCGCCAGTTTCCTGCCGCCGCTGAGTTCGGTGCGGCAGGACTGGCAGGAGGGCGGCATGCTGCTGGCGCGCAAGGTGCTGGCGCTGATCGAGGGCGAGCCGGCCAGCCCGGAAAGCCTGCCGGTCAGCCTGATCGTGCGCGCCACCTGAGCTTCAGCGCGCGGTATCGGCCTGCGCGGTTTCGGCGGCGTCGGCCGGGCTGCGCGCCGGCGGAGTGAGTACCAGCCGGAAGCAACTGCCGCCGCCGGCCACGCGCACGTATTCCAGCGCGGCCTGGTTGGCGTCGCTCATCTGCCGGGCCAGGTACAGGCCCAGGCCGGTACCGTACTCGTGGGTGGTGTAGAACGGCTCGAAGATCTGCGCGGCCACCTTCGGCGCGATGCCGGGGCCGCGGTCGATCACTTCCAGGATCGGCACGCCGTGCTCGCCCTGCCGGGCCACCACCATCACCCGCGCCGGTTCGCCGGGCAGGCGGCCGTAGCGCAGCGCGTTCTGCACCAGGTTCCACACCACCTGCTGCAACTGCTGCGGGTCGGCCACCGCCGCCACCGGGGTGCTGCCGTTGGCGATCGCGCGCAGCGAGTCGGCGCCGAGGTCGTTGCCCTGGCAGTACTCCTCGACGAAGGCGTGCGCCCAGTGGCCCAGGTCCAGCGTTTCCGGTCGCGAGCGTTCGCGCCGCGACAGCTGCAGGATGTTCTCGATGATCTCGTTGAGCCGGATGCAGTGGTTGTTGATGATCTCGACCATGCGCTGGTCGGTGGCATCCATGCTGGTCGATTCGGCCAGCAGTTGGGCCGAGTAGCGGATCGCCGCCAGCGGGTTCCTGATCTCGTGCGCGATCGAGGCGGACAGCCGGCCCAGCGAGGTCAGCGTGAGTTCCTCGGCGCGACGCGACAGCAGCGAGGTGTCGTCGAGGAAGATCAGCACGTGCGAGTCGTCGTTCGGCGCCAGCCGGGTGAAGCGCGGCACCACCTCCGGCACGCCGTCGGCGAGCTGGGTGGCGGTCTCGTCCAGCTTGCCCGAGGTCATCCAGTGGTACAGCCGGCGCGACAGTTCCGGCGCCAGCTGGCCAAGGTCGCGCTGGTCGGCGCCGGGGTTGCCCAGCAGCATCCAGGCCGATTCGTTGATCTGGTGGATGCGGTTGGCGTCGTCCACCAGCAGCACGCCGGTCTTCATGCGGCGGATGATCAACTCGTTGACCTGGGCCAGGTTGGCCAGGTCGGTGCTGCGCTGCTCGGCCAGGGCCTCGGTGGCGCGCAGCTGCCGGCCCAGCACGTGGCACAGCGTGGTGGTGGCGAAATAGGCCAGGCCGAACAGCGCGGCCTCCAGCAGGTCGCGGTCGCCGGGGCTGGCCGAGGTGCCGAAGAAGGTATGCCCGAGCATGCCCAGCGTGGCCAGCGCGGCGAAGAAGCTGGACAGCCGCAGCGGCAGGATCAGCGCGCCGGCGCTGAGGTTCACCGCCAGCATCATGGCGATGCCGATGCGCGCATCGTGCATCGCGGCGATCGCCAGCACGGCGGCGGCGATGTCCACCGCCAGGGTCGTCGCCACCACCGTGCGTGCGTACGGCATGCTGCGCCGGTTGAACAGCAGCATGACCAGCGCGAAGACCAGGTACAGCATGGTCACGCCGCGGGCGAAGTCGGGCTTGGCCAGCTCGGGCCAGCCCAGCCCCGGCGGGCTGAAGGCCAGCCCGGCGTAGACCAGCGCCTGCACCAGCCGGAACGCGTTGAGGAAGGTCAGCTCATGGCGGATCGTCGCGACGCCCGCGCGCTGGCCGGTCAGGGGTGCTGTGCTGGACATCGTGCGGCCTATACTGGAGGGATGTACCGGTTGGAGCGGCGCATTTCCGCGGTCGGGCGAGTATAGACGCGCCGGTCGGCGCTGTGAGCGCGGCAAAAAACGCCTGGAACCAGCCCGCGCGGGCGCTCCGGTGGCCGCCGGTCGGCACCAGGCTGGCGACGGCCCTTTCCATCGGCGCCCGCTTCCGCGAAAATAAGCGGCCGTATTGCGCGGTTTGCCGGTTCGGTCCGGCAGGCGCACTGCATCGGCAGCGCCTCTATCCGCCGTCCGACTTTCCTGACCCACGCTGTTGTGTCGCGTGCGGCCGCCATCGTTTCTCCGTTCGCTCGAGGTATCGAATGAATTTCCACGAATACCAGGCCAAAGAACTGTTCGCGCAGTACGGCATCGCCGTGCCGCCGGGCAAGATCGCCAGTTCCCCCGATGCTGCCGTCGACGCCGCCAAGGCGCTTGGCGGTTCGCAGTGGATGGTCAAGGCGCAAATCCACGCAGGCGGCCGCGGCAAGGCCGGCGGCGTCAAGTTCTGCAAGAGCCTGGACGACGTCCACGCCGCCGCCAAGGGCATGCTCGGCACCCGCATGGAAACCTACCAGTCGGCCGGCCGCGCGCTGCCGGTGAACCTGGTGCTGGTGACCGATGCCACCAACATTGCCAAGGAGCTGTACCTGTCGGTGCTGGTGGACCGCGACTCCAAGGCCGTGTCCTTCATCGCCTCCAAGCACGGCGGCGTGGACATCGAGCAGGTCGCCCGCGAGACCCCGGAAGACATCCACACCGTGGTGGTGGACTTCGTCGAAGGCCTGCAGCCGTATCAGTGCCGCAACCTCGGCTTCGCCATGGACCTGACCGCGAAGCAGGTCAACCAGCTGACCAAGATCATGCTGGGCCTGTACAAGCTGTTCAACGAGAAGGACCTTTCGCTGGTCGAGCTGAACCCGCTGGCGATCCTCGAGGACGGCAACCTGGCCGCGCTGGACGGCAAGGTCAACTCCGACGACAACGCCGAGTTCCGCCACGCCGACCTGGCCGCGATGCGCGACCTCACCCAGGAAGACGCCGCCGAGGCGGCCGCGGTGCAGAACAACCTCAACTACGTGACCATGGACGGCTCGATCGGCTGCATGGTCAACGGCGCCGGCCTGGCCATGGCCACCATGGACGTGATCAAGCTGGCGGGCGGTGAGCCGGCCAACTTCCTCGACGTCGGCGGCGGCGCCACCAAGGAGCGCGTGACCGAGGCGTTCAAGCTGATCCTGTCCTCCGACAAGGTGAAGTGCATCCTGGTCAACATCTTCGGCGGCATCGTGCGCTGCGACCTGATCGCCGAGGGCATCATCGCCGCGGTCAAGGAAGTGGGCCTGAAGATCCCCGTGGTGGTGCGCCTGCAGGGCACCAATGTCGATCAGGGCCGCGAACTGCTGGCCAATTCCGGCCTGGCGATCACGCCGGCGGACGATCTCAACGACGCGGCGCAGAAAGCCGTGGCTGCGGCCAAATAACCCTGTAGGAGCGCACCTTGTGCGCGATGCTTTCCGTCACGTGACGAAGAGCAC
>NZ_JBYTEM010000050.1:0-11764 GCF_058789735.1 Rhodanobacter sp. FW106-PBR-R2A-1-15
GCGGCACCCGCTCTACTTTTTTCGCCACCTCCGCTGGCGAAAAATTCGGCCGCAATGGGGAATTTTGCAAGCGGCTCGAATGGTATTTCCCGATGTACCACGAAGTATGACCGCCGCGGTGCACATCAGGGTCGATCGGTCCGCCAGGATCACGCTGGCGGAGCAGCTCCGCCGCAACATCCTCGCCGCGATCAGCAGCCGCGCGCTCGCGCCGGGCGCAAGGCTTTCCTCGTGGATCGCCCTGGCCGCCCAACTCGGAGTGGCCAGGGGCACGGTCAAATCTGCCTACGAGCGATTGGCCGACGAACAAGTCGTCGTCTCGTCGCGTTAGGGTGGCACGAAGGTGGCCGAGCATCCTGCCGGAGTGGGGGCGTTCCTCCGGCGGAAGCCGATGCGCCGCCGGCGCTATACGAGCATTTGCTCACCGGTCCGGCGATCTTCCAGATGGGCATACCCGGCCGCGATGGTTTTCCGACGAGCCTGCTTGCCCGCCTGCGTGCGCAGGCTGCCCGCGCCGAGGTCCTGCGCGCGCGGTCTATCCCGATCCGCGCGGTGAAATCGAACTGCAGCGTGAGATCGCCGCGCATCTTGCGCTGGCCCGCGGCGTCGAATGCCGCCCATCGCAGATCTTCATCACGGCGGACTTCGCCGGTGCTCTCGGCACGACCCTGAGGGTGTTGGGCGCGGAAGGGCGCGAGGCCTGGATGGGAAATCCCGGCTTCTTCCAGAGCCGCAAGGCGCTCGAGCTCGCCGGGCTCGTTCCCGTCCCCATCCCGGTGGACGAGGATGGCGTCGACGTCTCCTGCGGCATGGAGAAGGCGCCCGCCGCCGCGCTGGCCCTGGTAACGCCGGGCCAGCAGGCGCCGCTCGGCACGACGCTGTCGCTCAAGAGGCGGATCGAATTGCTCGCATGGGCTGCCCGCACGGGAGCATGGATCATCGAGGACGATTATCTCGGCGAACTCCAGCTCAATCGGCGCGCCGCCCCGGCGCTCGCGTCGTTGGACCGCAGCGGCCGCGTCATCCATATCGGGTCGTTCAGCAAGACCATCAGCCCGGCGCTCAGGCTCGGCTTCATCGTCTCCCCCGTCGCGCTGGTAACGCGATTCGCCGAGGCGACCCTGTGCTTCGGATCGGTACCGGGCCCTGCCGTGCAACAGGCGACCGCCCATTTCATGCGCGAGGGCCACTACATGAGGCATTTGCGCCGGATGAAGCGCATCTACTGCGCGAGGAGCGAAGTGCTGCAGGCCGAATGGATACGGAAAGGATATCGCGTCCACATCGGCGGCCGGGCCGCCGTGGTGCGCCTGCCCGACGGGGTGTCAGACGTCGGCGTCGCCCGGAACGCCGTTGCCAAAGGTCTGGCTCCATCTCCGCTCTTGCCATGGTTCAGCCCGGGCACGGCTGCCGAGTCGGGCCTCTTGCTTGGAGTCGCGACGGCGACCGAGCGACAGCTTCCCGCAGCTTGCCGGCGTCTTCATCAGTTGATCGGGCCGTGCGACGGAAACGTCGAGCCGCGCTGATGCCGTAGTCGTGAAAGCCGTCTTCTATACAGTGGAGGCGGCGAAGGCATCGCGCTAGTCGGCATGTTCTTCCGCATCCCGGCTGGAGCGCTCGGCGTTAATTCGTTCGAATCGTCAGCCGCGGGCTCGCCGCCATACCCGATCAAGGCCCGCGCCGCTTTCCTTCGGCCGCGGAGCATGCCCGGCAGCACGCTGTCGCGGCGGATCAGGCCGTGGTACAGCACCGCCGCCATGTGCGCCAGGAGCGTCAGCAACAGCAGCATCGCGAACCCGCCGTGCAGCTGGCGCAGCACGGCGAACGCGACGGCATTGGTCGGGAAGATCGGCGGCAGCCGCAGCGACGTGCCGAGCATTCGAAATGCAGGTCGACCATGCGCACGCGGAACAGGATTTCCGCGCACTGCTGGCGATCGACCCGGACGACGTGAATGTGCTGCCCCAGTTCGGCGACATGTTCGTCCATATGGCGCACGACGGGGACAAGGGCTGGGTCGTGACCGATCAGTTGACTCACGAGCGGCCGGACAATCCGTACGGCTGGATCCTGCGCGCCGACATCCAGCCGCCACCGCGAGTCGGACTGGACGCCACCGCCGACTGCCTGGAATCCCTTTTCGGCAAGGACCCGCGGATGGCGAAGATGCTCGTGCGCATGCGTGCGGCAGTGGCCTTGCGCAAGCACACCGGCATCGACGCGCGGCCCGCGGCACCGTGACTGGCCTCCGGCCTGTGCCAGCCGCTGACCTATACTCGGCGGTCTGACTCACCGGAGCCCTTCGTGATGAACGCACCCACCCGCATCGACACCACCCGCACCATCCGCGCGCCGCGCGGCAGCGAGCTTTCCTGCAAGAGCTGGCTCAGCGAGGCGCCGTTCCGCATGCTGCAGAACAACCTCGATCCGGAAGTGGCGGAGAACCCTGCGGAGCTGGTGGTGTACGGCGGCATCGGTCGCGCCGCGCGCAACTGGGAGTGCTTCGACGCGATCCTGAAATCGCTGCGTGAGCTGAACGACGACGAGACGCTGCTGGTACAGTCCGGCAAGCCGGTCGGTGTGTTCCGCACGCATGCCGACGCGCCGCGCGTGCTGATCGCGAACTCCAACCTGGTGCCGCACTGGGCCACCTGGGAGCACTTCAACGAACTCGATCGCAAGGGTCTGATGATGTATGGCCAGATGACGGCCGGCAGCTGGATCTACATCGGCTCGCAGGGCATCGTGCAGGGCACCTACGAGACGTTCGTGGAGATGGGCCGCCAGCACTACGGCGGCTCGCTCAAGGGCAAGTGGATCCTCACCGCGGGCCTGGGCGGCATGGGTGGCGCCCAGCCGCTGGCCGCCTCGCTCGCCGGTGCGTGCAGCCTCAACGTCGAATGTCAGCAGAGCCGCATCGACTTCCGCCTGAAGACGCGCTACGTCGACGAGCAGGCCACGGATCTTGACGACGCGCTGGCGCGCATCGCGAAATACACCGCATCCGGCGAGGCGAAATCCATCGCACTGCTCGGCAACGCCGCCGACGTGCTGCCGGAACTCGTGCGGCGCGGCGTGCACCCCGACGCCGTCACCGACCAGACCAGCGCGCACGACCCGGTCAACGGCTACCTGCCGCAGGGCTGGACGGTGGAGCAGTGGTTCGAGCGCCGCAAGGCCGACCCGGTCGGCACCGCGCGCGCCGCCAAGCTGTCGATGAAGACCCACGTGGACGCGATGCTCGCGTTCCACGCGCAGGGCATCCCCACCTTCGACTACGGCAACAACATCCGCCAGATGGCGAAGGACGTCGGCTGCGACAACGCGTTCGCGTTCCCCGGCTTCGTGCCCGCCTTCGTGCGCCCGCTGTTCTGCCGCGGCATCGGCCCGTTCCGCTGGGTCGCGCTCTCCGGCGACCCGGAAGACATCTACAAGACCGACGCCAAGGTCAAGGAACTGATCCCCGACGACAAGCACCTGCACCGCTGGCTCGACATGGCCAGGGAACGCATCAGCTTCCAGGGCCTGCCGGCGCGTATCTGCTGGGTGGGCCTTGGCCTGCGCGACAAGCTCGGCCTTGCGTTCAACGAGATGGTGCGCAACGGCGAGCTGAAGGCGCCGGTGGTGATCGGGCGCGATCATCTGGATTCCGGCTCCGTCGCGTCACCGAATCGCGAGACCGAGGCGATGAAGGACGGCAGCGATGCGGTGTCCGACTGGCCGCTGCTCAACGCATTGCTCAATACCGCCGGCGGCGCTACTTGGGTCAGCTTCCATCACGGCGGCGGCGTCGGCATGGGCTACAGCCAGCACTCCGGCGTGGTGATCGTGTGCGACGGCACGGCGGCAGCGGACAAGCGAATCGCCCGCGTGCTGTGGAATGATCCGGGCACCGGTGTGATGCGGCATGCGGATGCGGGGTATGACATCGCAGTGCAGTGTGCGAGCGAGCAGGGGTTGAAGTTGCCGATGGTGTAACTGTCACGAACTAGTTTGTGAAACATACGGCATTGCCGTATAGTTCAAGCGTGCAGAAGGGAGTCTGCCATGTACGAGTTCGTCGAATCGTCCGTGTTCGCGAAATACGTGTATGACTACCTCACGGGGGATGAGTACACCGGCTTGCAGTGGTATCTCTCCAGCCATCCTGACGCAGGCGACGTCATCCCCGCGTCGGGCGGCTGCCGCAAGCTTCGTTGGGGCGCCCGCGACAAGGGCAAGCGCGGCGGCGTACGCGTGATCTATTACGGCGTAACCGAGCATGGGCAAATCTGGTTGCTGGCGATCTACGCCAAGTCACGGCAGACCAACCTTCCCGCAGATGTCATCCGATTGCTCAAGGAGCAGGTGGTGAAACCATGAAAAAGCTGAGCAAGGAAATTCTCGAACGGGATGCCAAGCGCGATATCGGCCTGGAAGTCCTGCAGGCCATCCGCGAAATCAAGGCGGGCGAAGGGCGGCGCTTTACCGTACAGGTAACGAAAGCTACGGAGGCCCGCCTCAAACTCGGACTGTCCCAAGCCGACTTCGCCGCGATGCTGGGCGTTTCCACACGCACGTTGCAGGACTGGGAGCAGGGCAGGCGCGAACCGAGCGGCGCGGCCAAGGCTCTGTTGAAAGTGGCAGTAGCAGCGCCGAAGACGGTGCGGAAGGTGTTGGCGGCAGCTTGATTAAGTGAACCTGACCCCGTTTCACCCGCTGTTTTTTAGGAAAGGAACTTCACCAGCAACTGCCGCTTCGATTCGGGAAGCTTGCGGAACGCATTCAGCAGGTGGCTCTCGTTGTCGCTCAGGCGACGATAGAGGGCGCCGGCTTCGCTCACCCCGGGCGCGGCGGGGCCTCGCCCGGTGGCAAGCCATTCCAGGTTGACGTCGAAATCCTTGGCCAGTTCGATGATGCGCGGCAGCTCGGGCAGGGCGAGGCCGGTGAGCCACTTGCGGGCGGTTTCCCGCGATACCGCGTAGCGGCTGGCCAGGGTGCTTGTCCTTCCGCGCCCTGAAACGAAGCCGGCCTGGTCCAATGCTTTGCGCAGGCGGCTGGCGAAGTGCTCGTAGGGTGCTGCCATTCCAGTTCCTGGTTGTCGCATCGTCCCGGCGCTTGCGCGCGGTGAGGCTTGGCAAGTGTGGTCCATTGTTGCGCACGTGTATTTGCGAGCGTGCCATTTATGGTTGTTGACATAGGCAATTCATGGTTGCATTCTGGCCATGGAGGGCGGGGGTGATAGCAGGCGTCGGAGTGCATTTGTTGAGGGAACGGTCGTAGAGCCGACTCTGCCTTCCCCCTGTTTCCGACGGGCATTTCATAGAGCGAGGAGGCGAGCATGTCGACGACCGATTTGGACGATCTGGGCACGACCGGCTATTTCCTGCCGGAGGACAGCCAACTGCGGCTGAAAAAGCTCCGCGAGTATGTGGAGTTTCTGGGCAACCTGGCGCGACCGCGCATCGCGGACGAGGCAAAGGAGTGGTACGCGGAGATCCGCCCGGGCGAAGTGGCGATCTGCATGGAACTGCTGGAGGAGCAGCTCGCCCAGGTGCTGGACGAACTCTCCTGGCCGGCCGAGCGTGGCAAAAGGGCGGCAGCATGCGAGGCCGATGCGGAAGCGGAAGCGGAAGCGGAAGCTTGCACGGAAACCGCAGAGCCGGAGGTCGCCGAGCCGGCGAGGGATGAGGCCGGCAACGGCTTCCTCTTCGGCGTCACCCTGGATCAGATCGACGAGATCAACCTGCTGCTCGCAAGCCTTCGGGCCCTTGGCAACGTGGTGACCTGCACCGATCACGCCGAGTTGTCCGACGCCACGCTGTCGATCATGGGCGACGCTATCGTCCGCGACGTGGAGAAGCTGCGTGAGATCAGCGGCGACGTGAATGCGCAGGCGCTGAAGCCGCCGCACGGTACGAAACCCGGTGTGCGTGAGGAGCGGGCCACCTACCTCGCGCTCCCCCAAACGGGGTCAGGTTCACTTCCGCGGTCTATTGGGAGCGTGGCGGTCGATGAGCCGGGCGGATGCCGGCGAGGCGTTGGGTCTTGGCCTCGACCATGGCGCGGAAGCCGCCGTGGCCCAGCGCGCGTTGTTGCTTGAGGTAGGTGCGAATCGCCGCAAGATCGTCGTCGGACAATACTTCGCGCAGAAGCTGCCGGTAGGCCTCGGCGCGCGCTTCGGGCGTGGGCGCCAACGCGGTGTAGGCGGGATGCGGCGTGAGCCACGCAAGCGGGCGCAGGCCACAATGGCTGGAGGCGCTGGACCACGGATAGCTGGCTGCGTCGTCTGTCAGGCGTGCACGCACCGGGTTGAGGTCGATGTAGCGGTAGCAGCGCAGCACGTAGGTTTCGGTGTCCACCAGGCAGGCTTTGTATCGACCTTCCCATAAGGTGCCGGTGCGACGGTGGCGTGCATTGAACTGCCCTACGTAGCACCGTCCGAGCCTTTGCATCATCTTTGAAATGGCGCCGACTTCGCTGGGCGTCACCAGCAGGTGGACGTGGTTGTCCATGAGTACATAAGCATGCAGCATGCATCGGGTGTCGAGCAGCGCCTCGCGGAGAAGGTGCAGGTAACGGTGCAGGTCCGTGTCATCCAGAAAGCAGGGCAGGCGGTTGTTGCCGCGCTGGACGATGTGCTGGGGAATACCGGGTAGGTCGAGTCGGGGTTGCCTGGCCATTCGCTCAGCTTCACGGATGGCACCAGAGCCGTGGTACCCGCCCTCGCCGCGACCTGCCGTAGGCGCTACGAGCAGTGATCTGTGTGAAAGTGAACCTGACCCCGTTCGGGCCCTCTGCGCCTTACGCGCCAGCCTCTACCTCGATGCACAGGCACGGGTCGAAATGCGGGTTTTCGTTCACCCCGTTGGAGCTGTAGCCGCGCGGATTGCAGACCACCCGGGTGCCGTTCACCGTGTAGTCGAAACTGTCGTGGGTGTGGCCGTGGACCCACAGTGTGGCGCGGCCCATCAGCGCGCTGCAGTCGGACGCGAAGGCGGCGCTGACCGGCGACTCGGCAAAGCGCGGATGCACGCTGCGCGGCGTCGGCGCATGGTGGGTGACGACCACGGTCGGCCCGGCGAACGGTTGCGCCAGCACGACCGCAAGCCATGCGTACTGTTCGGCGAACAGCGCGGCGGCGTCGGCGGGGGTGAATACGCTGCCGTCGGCGTTGCGGATGACGGCGAAGTCGCGCATGAAGCTGGCCGATGCCGCCATGGCAAGTTCCTTGTTGCCGGCGCCGAACAGCGCGAAATCCGTCCACAGCGTCGCACCCACGAAGCGCACGCCGTCGATCTCCCGCGTGCCCTGGTCGAGCAGCCCGATACCGTGCTCGCGCGCGCTCTGCGCCAGCGTCTGGCGCACTTGCGGCATCGCGCCGCCGTAGAACTCGTGGTTGCCGGGCACGTACAGCACCGGGCGCCCCAGGCTGGCGGCCCACTGCATCGCCTCCGCCGCCGGGCGCCGGATGTCGCCGGCGAGGATCGTCACGTCAGCCGCCACCTCGGGCGGCGGCATGCCGTGCGTGCTCAGGTGCAGGTCGGACAGGATGTGCAGGCGCATGCGGTGCTCCGTTCAGGGCCATCGCGACGTGCCCGGAACCGGGAGGGGTCCGGGCACGTCGCGATGGCATCCGCGGTCTCGGCGGCGTAGGCCTCGGCCAGTGGCTGATAATCCTCCATCGAGGGGAAGCCGGCATAGCTGTGCTTGGCCGGGGTCGATGCCCAGGCGAGCCGGGTATCGGTGCAGGTTTCGATGAACGGTGCGAAGTCGGCGTGCGGGTCGAGCACCGACGGGCGCAGGTTGATCAGCCAGTCGAGCCCGGCCGGGCGGGTCATCAGCCACGACTTGCAGAACGCGCAGTACAGGTGGCTGTGTTCCTCCTGCAGGCCGCCGCGGACCAGCTCGCCGGCGATCACCTCCACGCCGTCGGCGGGCAGGGCCAGCGACAGCGAGAACGCGCTGCCGGTCATCTTCTGGCAGCCGTGGCAGTGGCACGCCATGCTGAGCATGGCCGACTTGGTGACGCGCAGCCGCACGCGGCCGCAGCGGCAGCTGCCGGTGGCGGGAAGCGCGGATGGATAGGGCATGGCGGATCCTCGGCAGGAACACGGATGCGGGGCCGTAGTGCATGGCCGGATGGCTCGCCGGGCCATCGTCGCATCGACGGCTGGCGCGCCGGGCGTTGGTTTCGTGCGCGACGCCATCGTCACGCCGCCTTGGCCCGGGCGTACCTCGGCTGATCTGCAGCCTGCCATGAGATGCTGCCATGCCGACACTACGCCTGCGCCTGACCGGAAGCGGCGATGACGTCCGCGCCGTGACCAACCTGTTGCAGAGCCTGGACGGCATCGAGCGCGTGGAGGAGGTCGTGGACATGATGGATCGCATGGACGACGCGGATTCCAGCTCCGCGGGCCTGAGCGACACCTACGGGCCCGACGCGCACGAGCTGGAGATCGAGGCGCTGAACCCCTCCACCGCGCGCAAGGTGCGCGAGGCGGTTGAGGCGCTGGCGTTCGAGCTGGATGCGCTGGTGGAGTTCGAGGAAGAAGGGGAGTGAGCGGCCGCGCCGCTAGGCGGGCAGGCTGACTACCGGCGCAAAGCCGCCGAAGATCATGCGCTTGCCGTCGAACGGCATGTCGCTGGCGCCCGGCATGCGCGGGTCCTTCATGACCTGCTCCATGCCGGCGTCGCGGCTGGCCTTGTCGGGCCATTCGATCCAGGAGAACACCACCGATTCACCCGGCGTGGCCTGCACGGCGCGGCGGAAGTCGGTGAGCTTGCCGTCGGGCACGTCGTCGCCCCAGCACTCCACCACCCGGGTGGCGCCGAACTCCAGGAACATGGCGTCGAAATGGCGGGCGTGCGCGATGAATTGCTCGCGGTTGGCGTCGGGTACGGCGATCACGAAACCATCGACATAGGACATGGCGGTCTCCTGCGCAAAACGGCGGCCGGCAGGGCCGCCTTCCTGCTGACGACGAACGGGCGCGTGCGGAATCGACACGAGGCGGCGCCGACCAGCCGCGGCGTCGGTCAGTCCGGAATGTCCGCTTCCACCAGCTGGCCCAACAGCAGCAGCGATTCCTGCCAGCCCAGGTAGCACTGCTCCACCGGGATGACCTCCGGCACGCCTTCCTGCACCACTTGCACGTCGGTGCCGCAGGACACCGCGAGCAGGGTGACGGTGGTGGTCATCTCGCCGGGCAGGCCGGGGTTGTCGAAGCGGTCGCTGTAGCGAATGCGTTCGCCCGGCACCAGCTCGCGGTAGGTGCCGCCGAAGCTGTGTCCGTGGCCGCTGGAAAAGTTGGTGAAGGTCATCCGGTGCTGGCCGCCGACCTGTGCGTCGAGCTCGTGCACCTTGCAGGTGAAGCCATTCGGCGGCAGCCACTTGGCGATCGCGTCGGCGTCGAGGAAGGCGCGGTAGATGCGCTCGGGCGGTGCGCGCAGCACGCGGTGGAGGCGAAGCGTGTTGGTGGTCATGGCGGTTTTCCGTGGCGGAGGACGGACCCTCACCCTGCACGACGAACGGGCAGGGCGAAGATCGACCGGGCGCCTGGCCCTTACCTGGACGTGGCCGCTGCCGTTCCCGCCGCGGCCTTCGCCGGCGCCGTCCACAGCCTGGCCTCCGGCTTGCCGCCTAGCATCTGCGCACGCACCAGCGGGATCGGCGGGCCGCCGTAGCTGAGGAACTGGTCGTGGAACGCCTTCAGCACGTTCGGGCCGGGGTGCGCGGCGATCCAGTCCTGGCGCAGCTGCATGATCATCAGCTTGCCCAGGGTGTAGTTCAGGTAGGCCGGGTCGTAGGTGCCGCGGGCTGCCTGCTGGCGGGCGTTGCCCGGGTCCTGGAAGGCCTTGTCGCGGAACATCTGCTCGGACTGGGTGACGGTCATGCCGCCGGTGTGCAGGCCGATGGCGGAGAGGTAGCGCACGTCGCGCAGCAGGGCGTTGGTGAGCTGGCCGATGTGGACCTCCGGCGCGGCGCCGTCCAGGCCGGCGTCGAACATCATCTCCTCGGCGTAGTGAGCCCAGCCTTCGGAGAAGGCGTAGCCGACGAACAGCTGGCCGAATTTCCAGTGCGCGCGGTTGGCGTGCAGGAACTGCAGGAAGTGCCCCGGCCACACTTCGTGCGAAGACGTGAACAGCAGGTCGGCCTTGCCCGGTATGTAGGCCAACTGGTCGGCCTTGCTCCAGGCTGGATTCGGTGGGGCGATGTAGTACACCGACGGCAGGTTCTTCTCGTACGGGCCGGGGATCTCGATGTAGGCGAAGTTCCAGCGGTTGAACGGCGGCGCTTCCTCGACCTGGGCCTGCTCGGGACCGGGGATGGTCACCAGATCCTTGTCGACGATGAACTGGCGCAGGCCCACGAGTTGCGCACGCGCGCCTTCCACGGCACCGCCGGCAGGCTTGTGTGCACCCTCCTTGTCGACGCACGCGCTCAGTGATTGGCCCGGCGCAAACTTGTCGCAGGCGGCCTTGAGCGCGTCGAGGTTGCGCTGCAGGTCCGACTCGCCGATGGCCTTGAGGCGGTCCAGCGGCAGGTCGACCAGCTCGGTGGCATGCAGCATTTTGGAGAACTTCGCCGCGCCCAGCGCGTAGTCATGGGTGGCGTGGGGCTGCTGCGCCTTCAGCCAGTCGGCGAGATCCTGCGTGGCCTTGATCGCGGCGGCGTTGGATGCCTTGAAGCGGGCTTGCAGGGCGTCATCCTTGACGCCGGCGAAGATCGCCGGGACGTCGTTGCGGAAGAAGCTGGCGAACCCGCCGAAACTGTTCACGCCCAGCTCGATGTACGACGCCGGCAGCGGCAGCCTGAAGTTCGCCCTGATCTGGGCGACGGCGCGAGGCAGCGCTTCCTGGTAGGCGACGAACGCCGCCATGCGTTGCGGCAGCGGTGCGTAGGGGCGCGTCAGGTACATGCTGGGCGACAGGTCGCTGGTGTAGAAGGCCGGGTTGCTGTATGGAAAGCCTGAGTCCTCCAGCCAGAATAGCTGGCCGTCGATCACCGCGAGCACGTAGTCGCGGTGGAAGCGGCCGCTCTGGTCGAGCCGGTCGTCGCCGAACGCGGCGAAGCGGTCGCGCTCGGCATGCAGCCAGTCGGCATCCGCCTTCAACCCGGCCGGACTGTAGTCGGGCAGCTTGCCGTCGAACTCGTGCCTGCCGGCATTGGCGGCAAAGGTTGGGTAGCGCTTGAACATGCCGTCGATGAAGCCGTCGACGGCGGCATCCAGCCTGGCGTTGTCGTTGGCCGTTGCCACGCTGGCAGGCGGCGTAGCGGCGGTGGGCGCGCGGGGAGCTTCCCGGTTGCAGCCGGCAACGAGTGCGGCGGTCGCCGCGGCGCACAGCGTGATGAGGCGGATCGGGGGCATGCAGACGGCTCCATGACAAGGACTGTCGAGAGTAGGTAGCGCGGTGATCGAGTGCAACCTGCTTCGCGTCGATGACGCGCCGAAGCGGCGAGCGCATCCGCCTTTCGATGCCGCTCCGGCGATGGGGCCGCGCAAGCCCGCATCGGAAGGGCTTGCGGTTCCTGCCCGCCAGCTGGCGGGTGATACTGGCCACCACACGGTGCGAGGGGCGCGGCATGACGACCAGGCCATGGCTTATCGGACTCGGGATGTTGCTGGCGGTGGCTGGCCTGGGCGGGACGGTTCCCGGCCACGCGGCCAACGCCAGCGGCGAGGCCGCGGCGATTCGCCAGGTGAGCCGCTTGCAAAATTCCCCATTGCGGCCGAATTTTTCGCCAGCGGAGGTGGCGAAAAAAGTAGAGCGGGTGCCG
>NZ_JBYTEM010000051.1:0-11540 GCF_058789735.1 Rhodanobacter sp. FW106-PBR-R2A-1-15
GGGGTCAAAAAACAACCGACGACGCACGGGTTGATCCGGTTAGACCGGTTTCAGCGGGAATTTTGCAAGCGGCTCATTCTTGGTTCTTTTTTGTGAACCAAACCAAGCGTAGGATGCGTCGCATTCACCAGGAGTCCCCTCTATGAGAACCAAGGCCATTTTCGCCACCCTGCTCGCCATCGCCGCGCTGTCGCTCACGGCCGCAGCGAGTGCACATGCGCCGGGCGAAACCGTCGCGCCGAATTTTTCGCACGCGATCTCCAATATCCCGGGCAAGTCCCTCGTCGCCGTCGAAGTGCTCTACCGCCCGGGCGAAGCGTCGCAACCGCATATCCACGCGAAGTCGGCCTTCATCTACGCCTATGTCGTATCGGGTGCGATCGAAAGCCAGGTCGACGATGGGCCCGCGCGGGTCTACACGGCGGGCCAGAGTTTCTATGAAGAGCCCGGCGCGCATCATCGGATAAGCCGCAATGCGAGCAAGTCCGCCCCTGCCAAGTTGCTCGCCGTGTTCATCGTCGACACCAGCGACACGCGCCTGACAACCCCGCAAAACTAGGCAGGCTCCAGGTCACAACGCATCGATTACACGAAGGTTTCCCCGGCCGGAGTCAAGGCGCTCGGTGGCGTCTACGGCTACGTCGCGCAGTCCGGCGTGGATACGCGGCTGATCGATCTGGTCTATCTGCGGGTAAGCCAGATCAATGGCTGCGCATACCGCCTGGACCTGCATGCACGGGCCCTGATCAAGGAGGGGGTGACCGGCGAGAAACTTGCACTGCTCCAGGCCTGGCGCGAAGCCGGCGAGCTGTTCGACGTGGAAGAAAGAGCAGCCGTCGCCTGGGCCGAGTCGGCAACGCAAGTGGCGCGAACGGGTGTGCCCGACGACGACTTCCAGAGGGCGGCCGAAGTACTCGGCGAGAAGGAACTGGTCGACCTGACCATCGCCATCGGCCTGATGAATGCCTACAACCGGCTCGCGATAAGTTTTCGCAGGCCACCTGAAGCAGCCCGCATGGCGGGCGATTGATCGACTCGCGCCGCGGGAGTCCGGCACGACCGACGCAAGTCACGGTGAAGGTTGTCCGGCAAACACCAGGACCGAGATACCCGCGCGGATCCGGACACGGTTGCGCCGTACGTAGTGTGGGCCGGCGCGCCGTACGAGCACCTGATGGCGCGGTCAAGCAAGGCACTGCAGCGAAGCACGCGCGACGCTTGCGTGGATCGCCCACGCGAACTGACGTCCTGGCCGTTGAAACCGCCGCCCTGACCGGCCCGTTCGCGCAACATGGATGTCCGAAAACGGCGAGTCACGCCGTCGCCGTGGTGCTAGCCTGCACCCATGAAAGAACCGCCTGCCCTGCCCGCCCCGCATGTCTGCGAACAGGCGCGACTCAGCCGCGACGCGCGCTTCGACGGGCTGTTCTTCACCGCGGTGAGCAGCACCGGCATCTATTGCCGGCCGGTATGCCCGGCGCCGACACCGAAGCGCGAGAACGTGCATTACTACGCGAACGCGGCTGCCGCGGAAGCGGCCGGCTTCCGGCCGTGCCTGCGTTGCCGGCCGGAACTGGCGCCGGGCAACGAACAGTGGCAGCGCGGCGACCATGTGGTGGCGCGCGCGTTGAAGCTGATCGAGGCCGGCGCGCTGGCGGAACAGTCGCTGGACGCACTGGCCGCACGCGTCGGCATCGGTGCGCGGCAACTGCGCCGGCTGTTCGTCGAGCGCGTCGGCGCAGCGCCGATCAGCGTGCACACGACGCGGCGGCTGCTGTTCGCGAAACAACTGCTGACGGAAACGGCGCTGCCGGTGACGGAAGTCGCGCTCGCGTCCGGCTTCCGCAGCCTGCGCCGCTTCAACGCGGCGTTCGCGCAGGCGAACCGCATCGCGCCGCGCGAGCTGCGTCGGCACCCGCACGCAGCGGCCGGTACGGCGCTGCTGCTGCGGCTCGGCTACCGGCCGCCGTACGATTTTCCGAGGCTGCTCGCGTTCCTGCGCACGCGCGCGCTGCCGGGCGTGGAACTTGTCGACGAGCGCAGCTATGCGCGCGTGTTCGGTCCGGCGGATGCACCGGGCTGGTTGCGCCTGAGCGCGTGGCCCGGTGGCGAACATGCGCTGCAGCTGCAACTGCATTGTCCGCAGCCGACGCGGCTGCTCGGCGTGGTGACGACGCTGCGGCGCATGTTCGACCTGGACGCGAACCCGCAGGCGATCACGGACACGTTCGGCCGCGACGCCGTGCTCGGCCCGCTGGTCGCCCGCCACCCCGGCCTGCGCCTGCCCGGCGGCTGGGACGGTTTCGAGATCGCGGTGCGCGCGATCCTCGGCCAGCAAGTCAGCGTGGCGGCGGCGCGCACGCTGGCGACACGCATCGTGCAACGCTGGGGTGAGCCGTTGCCGGCGGCGCCGCTGCCGGGACTGGAGCGGTTGTTCCCGACGCCGGCAGCGCTGGCGCAGGCGGACCTGCGCGAGATCGGCCTGACCGCGGCGCGCGCCGCGACGGTCAGCACCATGGCGCAGGCGCTGCTGGACGGCCGCGTGGATTTCAGCGCGGGGCAATCGCTGGATGCGTTCGTGTCGCGCTGGGTCGTGCTGCCCGGCATCGGCGAATGGACGGCGCACTACATCGCGATGCGCGCGCTGGGCGCGCCGGACGCGTTCCCGGCGGCGGACCTGATCCTGCGCCGCGAGGCGGCGACGGATGCTGTGCCGCTCAGCACGAAAGCGCTGACCGCGTGTGCGAACGCGTGGCGCCCGTGGCGCGCGTACGCCGTCATCCATCTGTGGCGCAGTGCATCGGAAGCACCGTCGCCGGCACGCCGGAAAAAACCAGAGGCGATCGCATGACGAACCTGCCCGACACGATCTACTACGACGAAATGACCAGCCCGGTCGGCACGCTGCGCCTGGTCGCGGACAGCCACGGCCTGCGCGAGATCTGGTTCGAGCGCGAACGCCATCCGAAGCAGGCGCATCCGGGCTGGGCCCGCGCAGCCGCACCGCTGAAGTTCGCCCGCGTGCAGCTGCAGGAATACTTCGCCGGTGAGCGCCAGCACTTCGAACTGCCGCTGCATCCCGTCGGCACGCCGTTCCAGCTGGAGGTGTGGCACGAACTGGGGCGGATTCCGTACGGCGCCACCATCAGCTACGGCGAACTGGCCCGGCGCATCGACAAGCCGCTGGCGGTGCGCGCGGTCGGCGCCGCGAACGGGCGCAACCCGCTGCCGATCGTGCTGCCGTGCCATCGGGTGATCGGCGCGAACGGCAGCCTCACCGGCTTCGGCGGCGGCCTGCCGACGAAGCGTTACCTGCTGGACCTGGAACAGCGCATCGCGCACGGCGACCTGTTCGGCTGACGCGCGACGCTTGCCGCTTCCTGCAGGGCGGGCACTACCCGCCAGCTCTTGCCTTCTCGTTGTGTTGTCGCGACAAGGCGAAAGCGGCAGGCACTGCCCGCCCTACGCGATGGTTTGGTTGAACGTCAGCCGCCGCTGCGCGCGACTGCCGGCAGTGCCTGCGGCACCACCCGGGGCAGGTTCGACGTATCGCGCTCACGGTCGAGCAGATCCTGTTGCCGGGCGCGATCGCGCTCGCGTTGCGCCTGGTCGGCCTGATCGAGTCGCCGGCGGCCGCGTGCGTCCGCCGGGAGCTTCGCCTTGTCCGACACGCCCTGGCGAAGCTGCTGCTGCAGCTGGCTCTTCTGCAATTCGTCGCGCACGTGCTGCTGTTGCGCGTCCTGCTGGAAGCGCACGCTCGGCGGCACCGGCCGGATCACCGGCTGCGTGCCGGACTGCTGCCAGGCACACGCGGCGCCCAGCGGAGCGAGCGCGAGTACACCCACCAACAGCGTGCGTAGAAACGGGGGGTGCCAGGCGGGATGTGAAATGGTCATGATGGTGCGCAATCATGCAGGATGGTTTGAGCACATCGTAAGGTTCCCTGCATGAAAATCCTGTTTCGCCTGCTGCTGTGTTCACTGGCAGCATTAAGCTACGGCTGTGCCACGCAACGCCCCACCACGCCGGCAGTCACCCTCGCCGCGCCGGCCAGCAAACCCGCCCCCCTGCTGCTGATCTCGATCGACGGCTACCGTCATGACTATCTGCAGCGCGGGCTCAGCCCGACTCTGGCGATGCTGGCGCAAGGCGGCGTGCAAGCCGCCTCGATGCAACCGGCGTTCCCTTCGCTGACGTTCCCGAACCACTACACCCTCGTCACCGGCCTCACCCCGGACCATCACGGCGTGGTCAACAACACCATGTTCGATCCGCGACTGGGCAAGTTCTCGCTGGGCAACCGCGAGGCGGTCAGCAACGGCCGCTGGTGGGCCGAAAGCACGCCGATCTGGGAAACGGCGGACCGGCACGGCGTGCGCACCGCCACCATGTTCTGGCCCGGCTCGGAGGCGGACATCCACGGCCATCATCCGGATTACTGGAAGCCGTTCGACGGCAGCGTGACCGCCGACCAGCGGGTGGACCAGGTGCTGGCGTGGCTGGACCTGCCGGATGCCGAACGGCCCGGCTTCCTCACCCTGTACTTCGACGAGGTCGATCACGCCGGCCATGTCTACGGCCCGGACACGACGCAGGTGAACACCGCGCTGCGCGGCACCGACGCGGCGCTGGCCCGGCTGGTGGACGGTCTGAAGCAACGCGGCCTGTTCGACCACATCAACCTGATCGTGTTGTCCGACCACGGCATGGCCGGCGTGCCGGAAGCGAACAGCGTGATGATCGACAAACTGGTCCCGCTCGACCAGGTGCAGATGGTCAACATGGGCATCCTGGCCGGCTTCAACCCGACGTCGGACAGCGCCGCGGCGCGCGCGGACTTCGCGAAGGTCGAACAGACCCTGGAGCAGCCGCACCCGCACATGCAGTGCTGGGACAAGACCCGCGTGCCGGCGCGGCTGGCCTACGGCAGGAATCCGCGCGTGCCGCAGCTGCTGTGCCTGGCGAACGTGCACTGGCGCATCACCACCAGCGATTACGCGGCCAAGCGCAAGGGCCGCCTGAGCCTGGGCGAGCACGGCTACGACAATACCGAACCGCTGATGCAGGCGCTGTTCGTGGCGCACGGCCCCGCGTTCCGCGTCGGCGCAAAGCTGCCGGCATTTCCGAATGTGGATGTCTACCCGCTGATGACCCACCTGCTCGGCCTGCCCGCCGCCGCGAACGACGGCGACTACGAGGCGGTGAAGGGCATGCTCAAGGCCGGGATTTGAGATTCGGGATTCGGGATTCGGAAGAGCACCCCATCGCCAGCTTCGGCTTTTCCGAATCCCGAATCCCCAACTTCCGAATCCCGGCTCCTACGGCATCGCGCCCCGGCTCATCGGCGTGGGCGGCGTCGCCACGTTCACCAGCGGCGGCAGGCGGAACAGTCGCAGCGCGATCAGCAAGCCGGCCAGCACCAGCGCGCCGGTGAACAACACCACGCCGTTCCAGCCGTGCGATGCATAGAACAACCCTCCACTGGCGCCGGCGATGCTGGAACCCATGTAGTAGCAGAACAGGTAGACCGACGCGGCCTGCGCCTTCGCCGTGCCGGCGCGCCGGCCGACCCAGCTGCTGACGATGGAGTGGCCGCCGAAGAAGCCGAACGTGATCGCCACGATACCCAGCATGACCAGCGGCAGCGGCCGCGCCACAGTTAGTGCCACGCCGGCCAGCATCAGCGCGAACGCCGTCCACAACACCTTGCGCCGCCCGAGCTTGCCCGCCAGGTGCCCCATCCACGCCGAGCTGAACGTGCCGATCAGATAGATGGCGAAGATCGACCCCACCACCGCCTGGCTCAGCCCGTACGGCGGCGCCATCAGCCGGTAGCCGAGGTAGTTGTAGACGGTGACGAACGCGCCGAGCAGCAGGAAGCCCTCGACGAACAGCCACGGCAGGCCGCGGTCGCGGAACATGCCGGCGAAGCGCCCCAGCAAGCTGCGCCAGCGCAGCGGCCGTGCCGTGAAATGCCGCGACGGCGGCAACAAGCGCCAGAACACCAGCGCGGCCACCACGCCGATCACGCCGACCACCGCCACGCCGATGCGCCAGCCGAAGAAGTCGGCCAGCACGCCGCTGATCAGCCGCCCGCCCATGCCACCGACCGCGCTGCCACTGATGTACAGGCCCATGCCCAGGCCGATCGACTCCGCGTCCATCTCTTCGCCGAGATACGTCATCGCCACCGCCGGCAGGCCGCTCAGGGTCAGCCCGAGCAGCGTACGCACCACGAGCAGCGAGCCCCAGGTCGGCATCGCCGCGCTGGCCAGCACCAGCAGCGCCGAGGCCAGCAGCGAGGCCACCATCACCGACTTGCGCCCCAGCGCGTCGGACACGCCGCCGGCGAACAGCATCGCGAACGCCAGCACGCCAGTCGTGAGCGACAGCGACAGCGCCGCCCCCGCCTCGCTCACCCCATAGTCGTGACTGAACTGCGGCATCAGCGGCTGCACGCAGTACAGCAGCCCGAAGGTGGCCAGCCCCGCCGCGAACAGCGCGAGGTTGGTGCGGCGGAACGCGGGCGTGCCGTGGTGGACAAGCCCGTCTGCAGGATCGGTCATCGGCTCGCTTTTCAATCCGGAGCACGCGACGCCCCGACCCCGCCGAGTGTAGCTCGCGCCGGTGCCCCAGCCTTGCCGGGCTAGGCGGCTTGCGGCGAACGGCGCCGAACCCCGCGGGCGAAGAACGCCACGATCAGGCCGAACAGGCACATCGCCAGCAGGTTCTCGACGAACGAGAGCGCGGTGAAATGCGGCTTCGCCGCCGCGGACAGCGGCACCACCACGTACTCCATCACCACGAACACCACCACCCCATAAAGCAGGCCGGCAGTGATCCAGCGCCGGCCCAGCCAGGCCATCCGCCCGGCGGCGAACACGAAGATCGCCGCAATCAGCAGCGACATCGCCCACTGCAGCAGCAGGCCCAGCGCCGCGACCGGCAGGCCGCCCTGGAACGCGGCCCGGCCGAGCAGGCCGCTAGCGATCGCACGCAGGATGACGAGCGGGTCGACCCGGTGATCAGCGCCGCGGCAAGGACGTCGAGCGAACCGGCGACGAGGCTGCGGTTGAGCACATAGGTGAGCGTGAAGAACAGCGCCGAGACCAGCGCCAATCCCACCGCGGCAGGAGCATTCGTACGCATGCGGTGCATCGGGGAAAGCGCCGAGTGTGGCAAATCGCGCCGCGCCTGCGAAGCATCCGGGCGAGCGCCACGGAGCGAAGACGAAACGCCCGCCGTTGCAGGCGGGCGTTCCGGTCAAACGATGGCGGACGAAAGCCCGCTCAGTTCCAGCGGCCGTTGCTGCCGCCGAAGCTGTAGCGGCCCGCGCCGAGCAGCATGATCGCCAGCGCGGTGCCGAGGAACATGCCCTGCAGTTCCAGCGCCCAGCCGCCGGTGTCGGCCAGCGTGGCGAGCTGGCCCATATGCACCAGCCCGATCGCGAACAGCATGTTGACCACGATGATCAGCGCACCGACCCGCGTCCAGTACCCGACCAGCAGCAGCAGCGGCGCCACCACCTCGCCCACGTACGCGCCGTAGGCTACGAACGACGGCAGGCCGGCCCCGGTCACCACGCCGAGGACATAGCCTGGCCCGTGGATCAGCTTGGACACCCCATGGAACAGGATCAGCACACCCAGCGTGATGCGAAGCACCAACTTGCCCAGATCGGCGGAACCTTGCATGGCAACTCCCCCATTGGCTGACTCGTTGAGAAAATCAGACGCCGCTCAGACACGCCGACCATCGCCGCGAAAGTCCACTGGCAGGCGATGCCTCGGACGGGAAATCGGAAAGGAATACCCGCCCCCAGGCTCCTGCCGATGAACCGGCCAGGATCAACGCAATCGTGATACTACACCACGATAACGCGCCGCAATACGTTCCTCGTCGCGATGGCGGAAACCGCGCACCTGCCAGCGCCCGCCGACCATCACGTCGCGCACCAGCGGCGTATTGCCGGCGAACAGGAAGCTGTCCAGCGCCGAGCGCGCATCGCGTGCGGCCAGCAGCGGCGAACCATCGTCCAGCACGATCAGGTCGGCGCGCGCGTCGACACGCAGTTCGCCGAGCGGTCGCCCCGCGGCCCGGGCGCCGCCGCGCAGCGCGGCGCGCCACAGCGTCTCGCCCACGCTGTCGCCCGGCTGCCGCGCGGCGATGTTGCGGTGGCGCGTGGCCAGGCGCTGGCCGTATTCCAGCCAGCGCAGTTCTTCCACCGGCGAGATCGAGATGTGCGAATCCGAGCCGATGCCGAGCGTGCCGCCGGCATCGAGATAGTCGGCCAGCGGGAACAGGCCGTCGCCCAGGTTCGCCTCGGTGGTCGGGCACAGCCCGGCCACCGCGCCGCTGTGCGCCAGCTGCGCGGTTTCCGCCGCAGTCAGGTGGGTGGCATGGACCAGGCACCAGCGCGCGTCGACCGCGGCGTGATCGAACAGCCATTCCACCGGCCGCGCGCCGCGGGTGGCCAGGCAGTCCTGCACTTCGCCGACCTGCTCGGCGATATGGATGTGAATCGGCCCGCTGGCCGCCAGCTCGCTGGTCAGCACCTCGCGCAGCGCCGGCTCCGGCACCGCGCGCAGCGAATGCAGCGCGATGCCCACGCTCACCTCGTCGCTCTGCTGCCGGCGCAGCGTTTCCAGCAGGCGCAGCCAGGCATCGACGGCGTGGCCGAAGCGGCGCTGGCGCGCACTCAGCGCACGGCCGTCGAAACCGCCGCTCATGTACAGCACCGGCAGCAGGGTCAGGCCGATGCCGGCCTCGCGCGCCGCCTCGATCAGCGCCAGCGACATCGCCTCCGGCGGCGCATACGGCGTGCCATCCGGCTGGTGGTGCAGGTAGTGGAACTCGCAGACGCTGGTGTAGCCGGCCTTGAGCATCTCCACGTAGAGCTGGGCGGCGATCGCCTGCAGTTCGTCCGGGCCGATCGTGGCGGCGAACGCGTACATCGTCTCGCGCCAGCTCCAGAAGTTGTCCTCGCTTTTTTGAGGAGTGCGGCCAGGGACGGCCGCTTTTTGATCTTCGCGATCAGGGAAGATCGCACCAGCATGTCCGCGTCGCTCGGCCAAGCCGGCCATCGCGCGCTGGAACGCGTGCGAATGCAGGTTCGGCATGCCCGGCAGCACCCAGCGACCCAACGTCTCGGCGGGCGCGCCGGTCGGCGCCAGCAGGCGCCCGTCGGCGGCCACGCCGAATACCGCATCGGCCTGCCAGCCATGCGCCTGCCACAGGTGGTCGGCCTTGAACTGGGCAATGGCGGCGCTGTCACTCATCGGTCTGGCTCCCGTGCACGATGCGCGCAGTGTAACCGGCCCCGTGAAGTCCCTTTCACCTGCGCCCGCGACCGGGCCGGGCATAATCGAGCGATGACCCGGAAGACCAGCGAAAACACCCCGAAACTGCGGCTGCGCCTGGCCACTCCAGCCGACGTGCCAGCCCTGGTCGAGCTCACTGCGCGGATCTACACGCCCGAATGGGGCCATTCCGCCGAGATGCTGCGTTCACAGCAGACGCACTTCCCGGAAGGCCAGTTCGTGGTCGAGTACGAAGGCGCGATCGTGGGCTACTGCGCCACCTTCCGCATCGACGAGGCCGCCGCGCTCAGCACCCACACCTGGATGCAGATCACCGCCGGCGGCATGGCCTCGCGGCACAAGCCGGACGGCAACTGGCTGTATGGCATGGAAGTGGTGGTGCACCCGGCCTACCGCGGCATACGCATCGGCCAGCGGCTGTACCGCGCGCGCAAGCGGCTGTGCGTCGACCTCAAGCTGCGCGGCATCGTGTTCGGCGGGCGCATCCCGGGGCTGGCGCGGAACATGGCGCGCTACGGCAGCGCCGAGGCCTACGTGCAGGCCGTGGTGGAAGGCAGGCGCCGCGATCAGACGCTGAGCTTCCAGCTGGCCAACGATTTCGAGGTGATCGGCGTGCTGCGCGCCTATGTGCCGTCCGACCACGAATCGCTGGGCTACGCCGTGCACCTGGCCTGGCGCAACCCGCAACTGCTCGACCAGCCCGACATCCCGTCGATCACCTCGGCGCGGCTGCTGCCCGACTCGGTGCGGGTGGCTTCGGTGCAGTACCAGCAGCGGCGGATCAAGTCGTTCGAGGAATTCGCCACCCAGGTCGAGTATTTCACCGACATCGCCGCCGACTACAGCGCCGACTTCGTCGCCTTCCCCGAACTGATCACCTTGCAGCTGCTGTCGATCGAGAACACCGAACTGTCGCCGGTGGAGTCGATCCGCAAGCTGAGCCAGTACACGCCGCAGGTGAAGGAACTGTTCAGCCGTCTGGCCGTCCATTACAACATCAACATCATCGCCGGCACGCACCCCACCGAGCAGGCCAACGGCGACATCCACAACGTCTGCTACGTGTGCCTGCGCGACGGTTCCATCCACGAGCGCGAGAAGCTGCACCCCACGCCGAGCGAGCGCAACGTGTGGAACATCACCGGTGGCGACAGCGCAGCTACGGTGCAGACCGACTGTGGCCCGATCGGGGTGATGATCTGCTACGACGCCGAGTTCCCCGAGGTCGCACGCTACCTGATCGACCAGGGCGCGCTGATCCTGTTCGTGCCGTTCTGCACCGACGTGCGCGAGGGCTACCTGCGCGTGCGCTACTGCGCACAGGCGCGGGCAATCGAGAACCAGTGCTACGTGGTGCTGTCGGGCAACGTGGGCAACCTGCCGGGCGTCAACAACTTCGACATCCAGTACGGCCAGAGCTGCATCCTCACGCCGAGCGACTTCCCATTCGCGCGCGACGGCATCGCCGCGGACTCCACGCCGAACATCGAGACCGTACTGTTCGCCGACCTGCGCCTGGAAAGCCTGGCCAGCGCGCGCAACGCTGGCGCCGTGCAGAACCTCAAGGACCGCCGCTTCGACCTGTACGAGACGCGCTGGCGGCCGCGCTAATCCGCCATGGTGGCTGCAGGAGCGCACCTTGTCCGCAAGGGACTTCCTTCGGTCGTGCGCGATGCTGTTGCTTTGTTCAGCGCGAAAAGGATCAAAGGCGAGAGCTTTCGTGCGCCTCCGGCGCCCGAGTCACTTTCTCTCGCTTGCCCGAGAGAAAGTAACCAAAGAGAGGGGCACCCCGCTTGGCGCTTGCCGGGCATCCTGCCCGGCAAGTCCGTGAGCCGGGGCCGGGCTTTTCGACAGGGCATCCTGCCCTGGCGAAAAGGCGTTGCCATCCCTGGCAACGCCCGCTGCGCGGCCTGTCGACCCCGACTCACCGCCGCGCAAGGGACCCCGGGTAGAGCAGCGGGCCATCGTGGCCCGCACTCGGTGGTGAAGCGAAAAGCAACAGCCACAGCAAAACGCCGCTCCGCTGTTGCCTCGCTCTTGATCTGGCTCCTCTGAAGAGTGCGCGCAGGATGCGCGCCGCTCTACCCTGGGTCCCCTCTGCAGCGGCGGGCGGGCGAAGGAAAGCCCGCAGGGTGGCCGGCAGGGATGCCGGCCAGTTTTTCGCCAGCACAGGATGTGCTGTCGAAAAACCCCGTAGCCCGCACGCGAACCTTGCGGGCA
>NZ_JBYTEM010000052.1:0-11353 GCF_058789735.1 Rhodanobacter sp. FW106-PBR-R2A-1-15
GCTGGCGGGCGATGCTTTTGCGAATCCCGAATCCCGGCTCCAAAAGCATCGCCCGCCAGCGGGCTCCTACATCAAGATCGGTGATTATCGCACGCCGTCCGCTGGCTTGCCGGCGAACAGGCCGAACGCGATCAGCATCACCGCGCCCACCGTGATACCGCAATCGGCGAGGTTGAACACCGGGTAGCTCCACTGGCGGAAATACACGTGGATGAAGTCGGTGACCTGGGCCGCGTGCAGGCGGTCGATCAGGTTGCCGACCGCGCCACCCACGATCAGCGCCAGCGGCAGCGCGGTGCGCCAGTCGCGCCGCGGCGTGCGCGCCAGCCACGCCACCAGCACCGCGCCGATGGCCAGCGCCAGCAGCACGAAGAACCAGCGCTGCCAGCCCGCACCACCGGCGAGAAAACTGAAGGCGGCGCCGGTGTTGAACGCCAACGTCCAGTTGAGGAGGCCGGGGATTACCGGATGCGGCATGCCGGCCGGCTGCAGCGTCGACAACGCCCACCACTTGCTGAGCTGGTCGAGCGCGATGACCGCGGCGGACAGCCACAGCCAGGAGAGTGCATTGGGTTTCGAGGTCATGTGCGAAGGCTCGATCGGAATGCCTCCTCCCCCTGCAACGCAGGGGGAGGTTGGGAGGGGGTCGCTTTTGATTCTGAGTGATCAGATCAAGAGCCACCCCTCCCCGACCCTCCCCTGCTGCGCAGGGGAGGGAGAACAGCAAATCAGAACCAGCGACGATTCTCGCCCGGCCCTTCCACGTTGCCGACGCAGCGGCCGCACAGCTCGGGGTGTTCAGCGTGGCTGCCCACGTCGTCGCGGCGATGCCAGCAGCGCACACACTTGGCCGCACCGCTGACCTCGGCGGAAACCCAGGCTTCGACACCATCCAGCTCCACCCTCGCCGCATCGTCCGCACGCGGCGTCACGGGCGCCAAGGTGAACTCGGAGGTGATGAAGAAAAAGCGCAGCTCGTCGGCAACCTCGGCGTAGCGAGCCTGCGTGGCGACATCGGCATGAACCACCAGCTTCGCCTCCAGCGCCGCGCCGATCCGCTCGGCCTTGCGCATGCCCTCGAGCACGCGTGCAGCAGTCTCGCGGATCGCCAGCAGGTCGGCCCACCAGCGCCGCTGCTCCGGCGAAGCCTGGGTGG
This sequence comes from Rhodanobacter sp. FW106-PBR-R2A-1-15, assembly GCF_058789735.1. Classification (NCBI taxonomy): domain Bacteria; kingdom Pseudomonadati; phylum Pseudomonadota; class Gammaproteobacteria; order Lysobacterales; family Rhodanobacteraceae; genus Rhodanobacter; species Rhodanobacter sp. FW106-PBR-R2A-1-15. The sequence continues at coordinate 1,157 of NZ_JBYTEM010000052.1, forward strand.
CGGCGAGTCCGTCGTACCAGGTTTCGAACAGCACGCTGTCACCACGCTCGCCCGGCATCGCCTGCCAGATTTCCTCGGCGGTGAAGCTGAGGATCGGCGCCAGCCAGCGCACCATCGCCTCGGCAATGCGATACATCGCGCTCTGCGCGCTGCGCCGGCCGCGGCTGTCGGTCGGCATGGTGTAGAGCCGGTCCTTGGTGATGTCCAGGTACAGCGCGCCCAGTTCGTTGGTGCAGAAGTTCTGGATGCGCGACACCACCTCGGGATAGTCGTAGCGCTCGTACGCGGCGGTCACCGCCTGCTGCACGTCGTACGCCTGCTGCACCGCCCATTGGTCGAGCAGCACGCTGCCTTCCACCGGCAGCAGGTGTTTCGTCGGATCGAAGCCGTCGAGGTTGCCGAGCAGGAAACGCGCGGTGTTGCGGATGCGGCGGTACGCATCGGAGACGCGCTTGAGGATCTCATCGGAAACGGTCATCTCGTTGCGGTAGTCGGCCGAGGCCACCCACAGGCGCAGCACGTCGGCGCCCAGCGTGTCCATCACCTTCTGCGGCGCCACCACGTTGCCCAGCGACTTGGACATCTTGCGGCCGTTCGCGTCCACCGCGAAGCCGTGGGTGAGTACCTCGTTGTACGGCGCGCGGCCATGGATCGCCGCCGAGGTCAGCAGTGACGACTGGAACCAGCCGCGGTGCTGGTCGGAGCCTTCCAGGTACATCACCTTGTAGTGCGACGCCCTGCCCTGCTGCAGTTCCGGGCGCTGGCCGATCACCGCGAAATGGGTGACGCCGGAATCGAACCAGACGTCCAGCACGTCGGTGACTTTCTCGTAGTCGCTCGCCTGGTCGCCGAGCAGTTCGGCCGCGTCCAGCGCGAACCACGCGTCGATGCCGCCCTGCTCCACTTTCTTCGCGACTTGCTCCAGCAGCGCGACGGAATCCGGGTGCGGCTCCTGCGTGGCCTTGTGCACGAACAGCGCGATCGGCACGCCCCAGGTGCGCTGGCGGCTGATGCACCAGTCCGGGCGCCCGGCGACCATGCCGGCGATGCGCTCCTCGCCCCAGCCCGGCACCCAGCGCACGTTCTTGATCGAGGTGAGCGCCGTCTCGCGCAATTGCGCCTGCTCCATCGAGATGAACCACTGCGGCGTGGTGCGGTAGATCACCGGCGTCTTGTGCCGCCAGCAGTTCGGGTAGCTGTGTTCGATCTTCGCGAACGCCAGCAGCACGCCGCGTTGGCGCAGCAGCTCGACGATGGCGTCGTTCGCCTTCCAGATATGCATGCCGGCCAGTTCGAGACCGTCGGCCGCCGGCGTGTCGACGCGGTAGCTGCCGCGCGAGCCGATGTAGTTGAGCAGGCCGATGCCGTACTCGCGCGCCACCACGAAATCCTCGACGCCGTGGTCGGGTGAGGTATGCACCGCACCGGTACCGTCCTCGGCGCTGACGTGCTCGCCGAGGATCACCGGCACTTCGCGCGGGTAGAACGGATGGCGCAGCTTGAGGCCTTCCAGCGCCTTGCCTTCGGCATGGCCCAGCACCTGGCTCCCCTCTCCCTTCGGCGACCCCAAGGGAGTCCCCTCGCGGGTGAGAGGGGTTGGGGGTGAGGGTTCGAGCGCGCGGGGAGGCTGCGCTCCGGCCGTACCCTCATCCGCCCTGCGGGCACCTTCTCCCGAAGGGAGAAGGGAATAGCGGGCGCGCACCTTGTCGACCAGCGCGCTGGCGACGACGAGCAGCACCCGCCTGCCGTCACGCAGCGGACCCTCGATCAACGCATATTCGAGGCCACCGCCGAGCGACACCGCCTGGCTTTCCGGCAAGGTCCACGGCGTGGTGGTCCAGATCGGGATGGCAACGATGGCGTCGCCGGCATCCACGCCGAACTTCGCCGCCAGCGCTTTCGGCTCGACCGCGTCATACGCCACATCGACTGCGGGTGAGACCTTGTCGCCGTATTCGATTTCCGCCTCGGCCAGCGCCGAGGCGCAGTCGAAGCACCAGTACACCGGCTTGGCGCCGCGCACCACGTGACCGTTGGAAACGATGCGCGCCAGTGCACGCAGCATGTCGGCCTCGTACTTGAAATCCATCGTGCGGTACGGATGCTCCCAGTCGCCGAGCACGCCGAGCCGCCTGAAGCCGGCGCGCTGGTCGTCGATCTGCTGCTGGGCGTACTCGCGGCACTTCTGGCGGAACTGGGCGGCGTCGAGCTTCTCGCCCGGCTTGCCGTACTTCTTCTCCACCGCGATCTCGATCGGCAAGCCGTGGCAGTCCCAGCCCGGCACGTAGGGCGCGCGCTGGCCGGCCAGCAGCTTGGACTTGACCACCATGTCCTTGAGGATCTTGTTGACCGCATGGCCGATGTGGATCGATCCGTTCGCGTACGGCGGGCCGTCGTGCAGCACGAACACGCTGTCGCGGTGCGCGGTCTTGCGCTGGATCTGCGCATAGCGACCGACCCGCTCCCACTCCGCCAGCCAGCCGGGCTCGCGCTTCGGCAAATCGCCACGCATCGGGAAATCCGTCTGCGGCAGGTTGATCGTGCTCTTGTAATCGTGGGTCATGGGCGTGGAAATCTTCGGACGGTACGGGGCGGCAGCGCCGGCCGGACAGGCCGTGCGATGCGAATTGGCGGAAAGGCCCTGCAAAATAGCCGATCAGGACGGTCCAATGAACGGATTGCATACGCGCAATTGCCGATCGATCAGCAATCCGTGCTGCATGTCCTCGGAATAAAGCCGGTTACAGCCGGCCAGCAGCGCCGACGAGGCAATCATCGCGTCGTACACCGACAAGCCGTACCGCTCCGCCAGCCGCCGCCCGGTGTCATGGGTATCGGCGGTCAATGACTCCACCGGGCAGACGGCGCGCAACCCGGCGAGCACTTCGGCGGTCTCGCTCCAGCTCATGCCCAGTTTGCGCCGGGCGACGCTGGTCACTTCGTTCAACACCTGCACGCTGACCACGCCACCAGCCGCGATCACGGCCTCGGCGCGATCGGCCTTGCCGGTGTCCGCCGACAACAGGTACAGCACGATATTGCTGTCGATGAACGCCTTAGCGCCCATGCGCGCCATCACGATCGAACACGAAACCTGCGGGAAGCCGTCCGCGGAACTTGCGCAACCGCTGCAGCAGTTCCTGCCGGCCGGGTTCCTTTTTCACCTCGAACACGCGCGCACCGGCAACGCGCACCTCGATGTCGTCGCCATCGCGCAGCTGCAGCGCATCGACCACCGCGGCGGGCAGGCGAATCGCCAGACTGTTGCCCCACTTCGAAACCTGCATGGCGTACCTCCACGTGGATATACAAAATATATGTATATCCTAGAAGCTGACCTGCCTGAAGTCAACGCGGGAAACAGGTCTCACGCCTCGGCCAGCCGCGGGTTCATGCCCAGCAGCTCGCGCGCCCGGCGCGCATCCAGCGCCATCTGCGCCTTGAGCGGTTCCAATCCGTCGAACTTCTGCTCGTCGCGCAGCTTGGCGACGAACTGCACCGCCATACGCTGGCCATACAGGTCGCCCTCGAAGTCGAACAGGTGCACTTCCAGCAGCGGCTCGACGACCTCGTTCACGGTGGGGCGCACGCCGAGGCTGGCCACGCCGGGCCAGCTGCATTCGCCCTCGCCCAGCCCCACGCGCACCGCGAAGATGCCCTGCACCGGGCTGACCCGCTGCTGCAGATGGATGTTGGCGGTGGGGTAGCCGAGTGTGCGACCGAGCTGGTTGCCGTATTCCACCCTGCCGTCGATCACGAACGGCCGGCCCAGCAGCGGTTCGACCCCGGTAAACTCGCCAGCGGCGAGCAAGGCACGCACGCGGCTGGCCGATACGCGCGCGCCGTCGAGCTGGATCGTCGGCATGGCGCAGGCGCGGAAGCCGAGCTGCGCCCCCATGCGCTCCAGCAGCGCCACGTCGCCACCGCGCCCGTTGCCGAAACGAAAATCGCCACCCACCCAGACCTCGCGCGCGGCCAGCCGCTCGACCAGCACCCGTCGCACGAAGTCCTCGGCCGGCATCAGGGTCAGCGCCCGGTTGAAGCGCAGCAGCAGGGTGTGCTCCATGCAGGCGGCGGCAAAGCCGCGCAGCTTCTCGCGCACGCTGGACAACCGCGGCACCGGCGCCGGCGAGAAGAACGCCCGCGGCAGCGGTTCGAAGCTCACCACCACCGGGCTGCAGCCGAGCGCCTGTGCGCGTTCGCGCACCTGGCTCAGCAATGCCTGGTGGCCGCGATGCAGCCCGTCGAACGCGCCGACCGCGATCACGCTGCCGCGCGGCGCCAGGCAAGGGCCTGCGACATCCCGGGAAAGTCTCATCATCGCGTGAGTATAACGGTCGGCCGGGTGGGTTCACGCAGCCCGCAGGTCGCGCAGACGGAAGCCGCCGGCGAACAGCACGGCCACATAACCGGCCCCGCCGGCCAGCACCAGCGCGGCCAGGTGCCACAGCCGGGTCAGCACCGGCACGCCATGGGTCCAGTTCGGCCACCACCACAGGCCTGCCAGCAGCAACGCCACCATCGCCGCGCAGGCCGCCGCCAGCCGCAGCAGATGTCGCGGCCAGCCCGGCTGGCGCTGGTACACACCGGCCTGCTTCAGCCAATGCCACAGCAGCCACAGGTTCACGTAGGCCGCCACCGCGCTGGCCATGCCCAACGCCATGTGCAGGCCCGGCAACCGGGCCAGGCCGTCCATCCACGGCAAGCGTTTCAGCTCCGCCGGCGCCCACAGCTCGAACAGCAGCGCCAGGAACACCACGTTCAGCAGCATGTTGGCCAGCAGCGAGGCCACCGCCGCGCGCACTGGCGTGCGCGTGTCCTGGCGCGCGTAGAACGCCGGCAGCAGCACCTTCACCAGCGCGAACGCCGGCAGGCCGAAGCTCAGCGCGGTGATCGACAGCGTCGCCATGTGAGTGTCGTGCGCGCTCCAGTGCCCGTGCTGAAACAGCGTGGCCACCAGCGGTCCGGCGAGCAGCATCAGTGCGAACATCGCCGGCACCGCGATCAGCAGGGTGACCCGCAGGCCCCAGTCCAGCGCGTGCGAGAAGCCGGCGGTGTCGGTGGTGACGTGATGGCGCGACAGCGAGGGCAGGATCACCGTGCCCAGCGCCACGCCGAACACGCCCAGCGGCAGCTCCAGGAAACGGTCTGCCTGCGACAGCCAGCTCTGCGAGCCGACCACCAGCAGCGAGGCGATCACCGTGTCGAACAGCAGGTTGATCTGCGCCACCGACGAGCCGAACAGGGTCGGCACCATCAGCCGCATGATCTTGCGCACCTGCGGATGGCTCCAGCCCCAGCGCGGCAGGGTCAGCAGGTCCAGCCCGCGCAGCGCCGGCAACTGGAACAGCAACTGCAGGATACCGGCCGCCAGGATCGCCCAGCCCATCGCCAGAATCGGCGTCTGCAGCCGCTTCGACAGCCACAGCGCGCCGGCGATCATGCACAGATTGAGGATCACCGGGGTCAGCGCCGGCAGCGCAAAACGGTGGAAGCTGTTCAGCGCGCCGCCACACAGCGCAGTCAACGACACGAACAGCAGGAACGGGAAGGTCAGCCGCAGCAGCTCGACGGTGAGGCCGAACTTCACCGGCTCGTCGACCGCGCCGGGCGAAAACAGCACAGTCACCTGCGGCGCAAAGATGATCCCCAGCGCGGTGATCAGCAGCAGCACCCCGCCCAGCGTGCCCGATACCCGCGCCATCAACTCCTTCAGTTGCGCATGGGTGCCGGTTTCCTTCACTTCCGTGAATACCGGCACGAAGGCGGTGGAGAACGAACCCTCGGCAAACAGCCGGCGCATGAAGTTGGGAATGCGGAATGCCACCCAGAACGCGTCGGTGGCGCCATTGGCGCCGAACGCGGCGTTGATCGACATGTCTCGCACCAGGCCGAGCACCCGCGAGACCATCGTCATGCTGCTGAACGAGAGCAGCCCGCGGAGCATGCTGGGGGACTTCATGGGCAGCGGTTCTACCTTCGGCGTCGGTCGCACGGGGCGCACAGTTTGACAGCCCGCGGCGGCGGGATCACGGCCCGCCTATGGCAAAATGCCGGCACGGTCGTCGCCGCGGCACGGTCCGCCCCTGGGCGCCGCCGCCCAAGTGATTGACGCATCGGCGAATCGACCGCATAATTGGCGTCTTTTTCCACCCAACCAACCCTGCATCCGGAGTTCTACCTTGGCCAACATCAAGTCCGCGAAGAAGCGCGCGCGCCAGTCCGAACAGCGCCGCCTGCGCAACATCAGCGCACGCTCCATGGTCCGCACCGCCCTGAAGAAGGTCGTCAAGGCCATCGACGCCAAGGACAAGGCCGGCGCCGTCGCCGCGTTCAGCGCCGCCCAGCCGGTGATGGACCGCTACGCCGCCCGCGGCCTGATCCACAAGAACAAGGCCGCCCGCCACAAGAGCCGTCTGAACGCGAAGATCCGCGAACTGGCGTAAGCCGGAGCGCGACCCGTGTTGCACGAAAAAGCCGGCGCAAGCCGGCTTTTTTCATGCTCCGCTTTTGCCCCTCCCCTGCCTGCAGGGGAGGGTTGGGGTGGGGTCGCTCTTCGCCTCAAGGTCAAAAGCTACCCCCTCACCTGAAGGACTCCCTTCGGTCGCCAACCTCCCCCCCCTGCCTGCAGGGGGGAGGGGCCGAGGCGCAACCGCTGTGCTCCCTCCCCTGCCTGCAGGGGAGGGTTGGAGTGGGGTCGCTCTTCGCCGCAAGTCGAAAGTACCCCCTCACCTGAAGGACTCCCTTCGGTCGCCGACCTCCCGCTGCTTGCAGAGGGAGGAGCCAGCTTCATAGGGCGGGCACCGCCCTACAGTTCACTGGCAAGAACGGGTGGATGCGTACCCGCCCACACGGCATCACCGCCGCGGGCGAAACTCCAGCGGCATCGGTTCGCCGGCTCGTGCCGCCGCCGGTGGCTTGGGGCCGCAGGCGCCGCAGGTGCTGCAGCCGTCGCTGCAATCACCGGTGGCCTCGGCCGGTTGCAGGCGCCGGCCGATCGCGCGCGCCAACGCGCCGCGGCCGGACCGGCTGAACTGGATGGACGCCGCAGCCAGCCAGCGGTTGGTCATTTTCCGGGCCAGCTTGCGCAACACGATCCACACGCTGGCCAGCACCGCCAGGGCGATCACCACGTACTGCATCAGCAGCCCGGTGCTCATGTCAGCGCCCTCGTCACCTGGTAGACGATGAACGAGGCGGTGTAGGCCATCACGAACATGTAGCCGAACGAGATCGCCACGTTGCGCCAGGAATCGGTCTCGCGCTTGATGATCGCCAGCGTGGACATGCACTGCGGCGCATACGCGAACCACACCAGCAGCGACAGTGCACTGGCCAGCGGGATCTGCCCGACCAGCGCCTGCCCCAGCCCTTCCGCCTCGCCGCCGACCAGGTAGACGGTGGCCAGCGCCGCCACCGCGGTCTCGCGCGCGGCAAACGCCGGGATCAGCGCCAGGCTGATCTGCCAGTTGAAGCCGATCGGCGCGAACACGTACTGCAGGCCGCGACCGATGTAGCCAGCGAAGCTGTAGTCGATCGCCGGCAGCGTCGCGCCCTCCGGCGCGCCCGGGAAGGTGGAGAGGAACCACATCAGCACGGTCAGGCCCAGGATCACCCCGGTCAGCCGCTTCAGGAAGATCATGCCGCGCTCGTACAGGCCGATCGCCACGTCGCGCACCTTCGGCAGGCGGTACGAAGGCAGCTCCATCAGCAGCGCGTGCTCGCTCTTGTCGCGGCGCAGATGCTTCATCACCCAGCCCACCAGCATCGCGCCGAGGATGCCGGCCAGGTACAGCGCGAACAGCACCACGCCCTGCAGGTTGAACAGGCCGAACACCTTGCGCGCTGGGATGAACGCGCCGATCAGCAGCGCATACACCGGCAGCCGCGCCGAGCAGGTCATCAGCGGCGCGATCAGGATGGTAGCGAGGCGGTCGCGCGGGTCGGTGATGCTGCGCGTGCCCATGATGCCGGGGATGGCGCAGGCGAAGCTGGACAACAGCGGGATGAATGAGCGCCCGGTCAGCCCCACCGACAGCATCAGGCGGTCGAGCAGGAACGCCGCGCGCGGCAGGTAGCCGGACTCCTCCAGCGTGAGGATGAAGAAGAACAGCACCAGGATCACCGGCAGGAAGCCCAGCACTGTGCCGACGCCGCCGAACAGGCCGTCGACCACCAGGCTCCGCAGCGGCCCGTCCGGCATCAGCGCGGCGACGTGCCCGCCCAGCCAGCCAAAACCGCCGCCGATCAGGTCGCTCATCGGCTTGCCCGCCGCGTAGACCGCCTGGAACACCAGGAACATCACCAGCGCCAGGATCGCCAGGCCGAACACCGGGTGCAGGGTCCAGCGGTCCAATGCGTCGTCGAGCTCGGCGGTGACCCGCGGCATGCGCACCGTCGCCGCCAGCAGTTCGCGCACCTGCGCGTGCAGGTCGGCGCGGTCAGCCGCGTCGTCCGACTGCACCGGCGCTGCCGGCGGCACCTCGCCGTCGACCCGCTCGATCAGCGCCCGCGCGCCACCACGCTTCACCGCCACCGTCTCCACCACCGGCAGGCCCAGCCGGCGCGACAGCTCCGGCACGTCGATGACGATGCCGCGCGAGCGTGCGGTGTCCATCATGTTCAGCGCCAGCACCACCGGCCGCCCCAGCCGCTTCACTTCCAGCACGAAGCGCAGGTGCAGGCGCAGGTTGGTGGCGTCGGCCACGCAGACGATCAGGTCCGGCGGCGCCTCGCCCGGGTAGTTGCCGGCGCAGACGTCGCGGGTGATCTGCTCGTCCGGGCTGCTGGCGTCGAAGCTGTAGGCGCCGGGCAGGTCGAGAATCTGCAGCACGCGACCGGACGGCGCGGTGAAGCGGCCCTCCTTGCGCTCCACCGTGACGCCGGCGTAGTTCGCCACCTTCTGGCGGCCGCCGGTGAGCAGGTTGAACAGCGCGGTCTTGCCGCAGTTCGGGTTGCCGACCAGGGCGATGCGCAGGGTCGAGGCGCTCATGCCGCCACCTCGCTGCGCACGCTGACCCGGGCTGCCTCGGCGCGACGCAGGGCGAAGCGGGTGAAGCCGATCTGGATCAGCAGCGGGTCGCCGCCCATCGGTCCCACCGCGACCACCCGTACCGGCTCGCCGCCGACGAAGCCGAGGTCGCGCAGCCGCTGCGCGATCAGGTCGGACGCATGCGCGTCGTCCACGCGGTCGACCACGGCGGGGGCACCCTTGGGCAATTCGGACAGACGCACGGGCCGTCTCTCAAATAAGAACGGTTCGCATTGTAGCCCACGCCAGCTCCGTTGCACCACGCCAATTGCCGCACCCCGCTGCGTTTATCATCACGTCATTTGCCACAGGGACGACCGATGACTGATTCCATCCTCAGCGTACGCCGTGGCGCCACCGCCTGGCTCACCCTGAACCGTCCGCAGGTGCACAACGCCTTCGACGACGGCCTGATCGCCGCACTGACCGAGGCGCTGGCGGCCGCCGACGCCGATCCGGCGGTGCGCTGCGTCGTGCTCACCGGCAGCGGCAGCACGTTTTCCGCCGGCGCCGACCTGAACTGGATGCGCGGCATGGCCGCCGCCAGCGAGCAGGAAAACCGCGAGGATTCGCTGCGCCTGGCGCGGCTGATGCGCACGCTGCAGTTCCTGTCCAAGCCCACCCTCGCCCGCGTCAACGGCGCGGCCTACGGCGGCGGCGTGGGCCTGGTCGCCTGCTGCGACATCGCGATCGGCGTGGACAGCGCCAAGTTCGCGCTGTCCGAGGTGAAGCTGGGCCTGGTGCCGGCGGTGATCTCGCCCTACGTGGTCGCCGCGATCGGCCTGCGCCAGGCGCGCCGGCTGTTCGTCAGCGGCGAGGTGTTCGAGGCCGTCGAGGCGCAGCGCATCGGCCTGCTGCATGCCGTGGTGTCGGGCAGCGAACTCGACGCGGCGATCGAGCGCCAGCTGCATTTCCTCGCCAAGGCCGGCCCGCTGGCCCAGCGCGAGGCCAAGCAGCTGGCGCTGCGCATCGGCGGCGCCGATCCGGCGCAAGCCGAGCGCATCGACACCGAAAACGCCGCACTGATCGCCCGCCTGCGCGTCTCGCCGGAAGGCCAGCAAGGCCTGACCGCCTTCCTCGACAAGCGCGCGCCGTCGTGGGTCGCGCAACGGTAGGAGCGCACCCTGTGCGCGATGCTCTTCGTCACGTGACGAAAGGCATCGCGC
>NZ_JBYTEM010000053.1:0-10061 GCF_058789735.1 Rhodanobacter sp. FW106-PBR-R2A-1-15
GCTCAAGGTCATCGCCAGCTTCCTGCCACCGCTACCCGATAACGCCAAAATCCACCCACACTGATCCGCGAAGACCCATTCGTTCCAACAAGGCTTCAGGCTTTTGTGTCGCGTAGTTCAGCCTTTCCGCGCCGGACTTCGTCATTTTTATGTCTGTCCATACCGACTGGACAGGCCTTCCGGGACTTTCGTCCAGATATTGCTTGACGTAAGGCATCCCGGTTTTGGAAAAGACGATCTTTCCCTTATTGATTAACTCGTCAATGGTTTCCTGGCTGTACCGCCAGTGGGTTCCCGGCGGAGGACTTCTGAGCTCCCCATTGAAGAAACGAGCAGGCCCAGGGCCGGCAGCTGTCGCAGTATTGAGCCAATAGCGCCGACCAGTTTCTTCTTCGGCATTCCTGAAACGCTCTTGTATGTACTCCTCGTCGTACGGAGTATGCGTTTGGAAAAAAGATCGGGAATTGGTTTTCCCGTAGAAGAACAGGATGTCGTGGATGTTGCCAAATCTGTTGGAGTCGTTATGGGCCCCAGTCCGTTGCCATACAATTTCATTGGCAAAAAAATCCTTGCCAAAAATTTCGTCCATCACCACCTTGACGTAATGTCCTACATGCCAGTCCAGATGCGCATACATGGACCCACTATCGCTCAGCAGTTCCCGCATCAGGATCAACCGCGGCGTGATCATCTCCAAGTATGACGCAGTGCCTCCGGACCAAGTGTCGGAATAGGCAAATTGCTCCATGGCCGTGGGCCGCTGCTCCAGCTCCACGATGGGCAGGAGCCCGAGTGCCCAGGAGGCCATGGATGGCCGAGAGGGGCCGCCAGGCAGCGAAACCTTGGTGCGGTAGTCGGCCTTCGAATCGAACGGCGGATCGATGTAGATCAGGTCCACTTTGCCGCGCAGGCTGGGCGTGTGTTCGTCACCGGCCAGCAATGCGGCCATCGCCAGCAGGTTGTCGCCGTAGATCAGCCGGTTGGTCCAGTCGGTCGCGCCTTCCTCGCCCAGGTGCGCTTGCCGGTTCGCCGCGGCGATCCAGTCGCTGTCGCGCGTGTCCTTCGACGGCAGCACCCATTCGCGCGTCTGCAGGCTGATCCGGTGCCGCCCTTCCAGGCTCTCCAGGATCTTCTCGGCCTGCTGCCGCCCGCGGGCGACGATCTCGGGGAGCTGTTCCAGCAGCGACTTGGGCACGCGATCGTTCCCTATGGTTAACGTCAAACGTCAATCATAGTGAACTCAATACGTGAACTGGTAGGCGGGGTGATCGGTAAGTTGCCAAGGAATGAGCAACGAACGCGCCGAATTCTCGAAACGCCTGGCTGCCGCGATGGTTGCGCAGGGCTACGACCCGCGCCCCGTCGTGCTGTCGACGCAGTTCAACGTGCGGTTCGACGGCGCCTCGGTGACCTTTACGACCGCTTCGCGCTGGCTGAATGGCAAGGCGATTCCCGAGTACGAAAAGCTGGTCGCGCTGGCGGACTGGCTGAAGGCCGATCCCTGCTTCCTGCTGTTCGGCGATCGCGCGCTGCGTGGCGGTCGCGCAACCAGGCAGGTCAGGGAAGACGCGCCGCTTTACGACAACCAGAAGGTTTTCGACATCTATCGTACGCTGCCAGCGACGCAGCAGAAGGCCGTATGCGAGGTGATCATGGCCTTTGCGACAGCACCTTCGAGACGGTCGCGCCCGACCAGGTCGGTGGCAGGCGCCAAGTCGCCGCGCCGCAAATCCTAGCCCGAAGCGTCCCGGTATTTTTGCAGGAGCGTATTTTGTGCGCGATGCTTTTGAGCCGTGTGGCCGAAGAGCATCGCCCGCGAGCGGGCTCCTACAGAATAGGTCTCAGCACTCGATCACGTTGACCGCGAGGCCGCCGCGGCTCGTTTCCTTGTACTTGTCCTTCATGTCGCGGCCGGTGTCGCGCATGGTCTTGATCACCTTGTCGAGGCTGACGCGGTGCTTGCCGTCGCTCTTGAGCGCCATGCGGCTGGCGTTGATCGCCTTCACCGAGCCCATCGCGTTGCGTTCGATGCAGGGGATCTGCACCAGGCCGCCGATCGGGTCGCAGGTGAGGCCGAGGTTGTGTTCCATGCCGATCTCGGCGGCGTTCTCGACCTGCATCACGTTGCCGCCGAGCGCGGCGGTGAGACCGCCGGCGGCCATCGAGCAGGCCACGCCGACTTCGCCCTGGCAACCCACTTCGGCACCGGAGATCGAGGCGTTTTCCTTGTACAGGATGCCGATGGCGGCGGCGGTGAGCAGGTAATTGATGATGCCTTCGTCATCCGCCTTCGGGCAGAAGCGCAGGTAGTAGTGGCCTACCGCGGGCACGATGCCGGCAGCGCCGTTGGTGGGCGCGGTGACCACGCGGCCGCCAGCGGCATTTTCCTCGTTGACGGCGAGTGCGTACAGGTTCACCCAGTCGAGGATGGTCAGCGGATCCTTGAGCGCCGCCTCAGGCTGGTTGCGCAGTTCCTCGGCCATCGCCGGCGCGCGACGCGCCACATGCAGGCCGCCGGGCAGGGTACCGGGCGAGCGCAGGCCGCGGGTGACGCAGTCCTTCATCGCTTGCCAGATGGTCAGCAGGCCGGCGTGGGTTTCCGCTTCGGAGCGCCACACGCTTTCGTTCGCCATCATCAGCTGGGCGATGGTCAGGCCGTGCTGCTTGCACAGCGCCAGCATCTCGTCGCCGCTGGAAAACGGGTAGGGCTGCGCGGTCGTATCGGCGACGATGCGGTCTTCGGCCGCCTCGTCGGTATTGACCACGAAGCCGCCACCGACCGAGTAGTAGTCGCGGCTGGCCAGCTCGTTGCCGTTGGCGTCGTAGGCGGAAAAACGCATGCCATTGGTGTGGAACGGCAGCTTCTGGCGCTTGTTGAAGACCAGGTCGGCCTTCTCGTCGAATGCGATCTCGTGCTTGCCGAGCAGACGGACGCGGCTCGTGCCGCGAATGCGCTCCAGCGTGGCGGGGATCTGGTCCGGGTCGACGGTGTCGGGATGCTGGCCCTCGAAGCCCAACAACACCGCTTTGTCGGTGCCATGGCCGCGGCCGGTCATCGCCAGCGAACCGTACAGCTCGGCGCGCATGCGGGCGACGCGGTCAAGCACGCCCTTCTCCTCCAGCCAGTGCTCGGTGAAGCGCGCGGCGGCGCGCATCGGCCCCACCGTATGCGAGGAGGACGGTCCGATGCCGATCTTGAACAGGTCGAATACGCTGACGGCCATGGATGTGCTGCTGGCTAAGTGGGTGAACCGGTTATTCTACGCGGCACCCCTGGTTTTGGCAGTCCATTCGCAAGCGCATGTCCGACCTGATCCTGTACCAGCGTGACTACTGCCACTTGTGCGACCTCGCGCTGGCCGTGATGGCCGAGGCGCAGGCACCGGATTTCGACAGCGTATGGGTGGACGATGCGCGGGAACTGGAGCAGCGCTACGGCACCCGCGTGCCGGTGCTGCGCGACGTGCGCGACGGCCGCGAACTGGACTGGCCGTTCGATACGGCGGCGGTGGCCGCGTTCCTGCGGGTGGCCAGATAAGCGTCCGGTTCTTTCCACTTCGCCGCGCCGCGAGGCGGCAGCTGCATCGCGCTGCCGCAGTGCCGCCATGCCGGGGACGACTCAGATGCCGAAATATGCCAGCGTCCCGACGACGAGGCCGAGACCACCCATCACGAGCACCAGCCGGCCCAGCCACTGCTTGCGGGTGAGCAGCGCGATCGCGGCCATGGCGATGCCGATCTGCAGCAGCATGGTGGCCTGTGCCCACCGGTGATGGCGGTGCATCTGCGCCTCGCTCTTTTCGTCGAGCGCGGCCGAAGCCTGTTCGAGCTTGTCGGCGGCGAGCTTGATCTCGGCCTTCTGCGCTTCGTAGCGCTTCATTTCGGCCGCGAAGAACGGCTTGCGCGCATCGCTGGACAGTTCCATGCCTAGTTCGCTCAGGTTCTGCTTGTTGCCCTTCGCCTGGTAGTAGTTCCACTGGTTGGCCGCCTCGGTTTTCCTGATGGCGGCATCGTTCTTGAGCAGGGCGGCGTCGGCCTGGGTGCTGCCCGCCATGTACGAGAACATCGCGCCCATGGTGGCCAGGATGGCGGTGATCACTGCCAGCCGGCCGGCCATGCCGTGGGGCTCGCGTTCGGCGGCTTCGTCCAGGTGGTTCTCGTGCACGCCGCGGACTTCGAATTCTTCTGACATGCGCTCTCCGAACAGCCGGCCAAGATGGGGATGCGGATTCTAGACGCGATTGCCGTGCACGCAGCGTATCTGCAAGAACTATCGCGGGATGACCGGTTCAGCGGGTGGCGCCGGGGTTCCTGAGCCGGCGCAGGATTTCCTCGCGCGCCTCGCGCAGGATCGAGTCGCGATCGAGGCTGGCCACGATGTCGGCGACGGCGCGTTTGGCGCCGGCTTCGCCCCAGGATTTGCCGGCGATCAGGTAGCGTTCGGCGGCGCGACCGATCAGCACGGTGGCGTACCAGCCCAGCGCGCCCTGCGCCGCGGCGGTGACCACGACGGAGAGGCCGGCGCTCATGCCTTTCAGTGCGGAAGCGACCAGCTGCATGCCCCAGATCGCACCCATCAACGCGGCCAGCTGCGCCGAGATCACCGCCACCAGCCGGCCGGATTCGGCGCGGGTCAGCGGCAGGCCGTACACGCGCGACAGCTGCACCACCATTGCCGCATCGAGCCCGGCGGCAGCGAGCAGGTCGGCTACCGGGATGGGGTTCAGCGCCACCGCCACGCCCTTGGCCAGGCAGTAGTGGCGGATCAGTTTCGCTGCCACCGCCTGCCGGGTCTGCGCGATGCGCGCGCTGACCTGGTCGGTGAGCCGGCCGGCGTAAAGGCCGGCGTTGATCGCCGAGAGCGTCTTGCCCTCGCGCGCGGCGATCGCCAGCAGGCGTTCGCGCAGGGCGGCGACGTCAGGTGTGCGCGGTTGCTCGCGAACCTGTTCGTGCCCACGTGCGTCGACCTCGACCACGCGCTGCGCAGCCGGATGCGCGGCCACAGCCAGCACGTCTTCCGCGCGCACCAGTCCAGCCACGCGCAGGCGCAGGTGTTGCAGCAGGCTGTCCAGTTCATCGCGGCCGTAGCGGTCGGCTTTGTTCAGGGCGAGCAGCAGCGGTCGCTGGGTGGCGGCGAGCGTTTTCAGCGCGTCCAGTTCCTCGCGGGTAAGGTCGCCGTCGCAGACGAACACCACCAGGTCGCTGACCTCGGCCACCTCGAACGCCAGTCGCTCGCGCGCTTCGCCGTCCAGCTCGTTGATGCCGGGCGTGTCGATCAGCACCAGGCCGTCGTGCTGCGCCTCGTCGAGCGGCACATGCTCGGCGTCGGTGGTGGTGCCATGGAGCACACCTACCGCGAACGCCTCGCGGCCGAGCAGCGCATTGCCCAGCGCCGACTTGCCGGTGGAGACGCGACCGAACACGGCAACGTGCAGCTCGCCGCGTTCGAGCCGGTCCAGCATGGCCTCGATGCGGGCGAAGTCGCCGGCCAGCTCGCCGCGCACTGCGGCCGGAATGGTCGGGTCGTCCAGCAGCGCGCGCAGGCTGTCGGCTACCTGGGTCGGGCCGGTGCTGCCGCGGGGCGGCGGCGCGGTCACGTGGCGGCCGGGGCCGAGCCAGCCGCGCAGGCGTAGCCACAGCGTGCCGCGCGCCACCGCGGCGGCTTACTTCGCAGCCAGCTGCAGGTGCGCGGTGACCTTCACCTCGCCGCCGATCACCGAGGTGTCGGTGTAATCGCCGGTACCCACGTTGAAATCCAGCCGCTTCACGGTGCCGGCCACGTCCAGCGTGGCGCCGCTGCCCTGCGGCTTGAACGTCACGTCGAGGCTCACCGGCTTGGTTATGCCGTGCAGGGTGAGCGTGCCGTCGGCGATCACCTTGCCGCCGCTCTGGCGGAAGCCGGTGGTGACGAAGTGCGCCTTGGGAAATTTCGCCACATCGAAGAAGTCCGAACCGGGCAGCGCCCCGTCGCGGTCCTTGTCGCCGGTCTTCACGCTGGCCAGGGTCACTTCCACGTCGAACTTCGACGCGGCGAGATTGGCCGGGTTATAGCTGATCGCGGCGGTCCACTGGCCGAAGTGGCCGTTGAACGACTCGCCCTGGAAGGTGTTGCTGAAGCCGAGCGTGCTGGACGCCGGCTGTACGGTGTAGTCGGTGGCTGCAACGAGCCCGGGCAGGGCGAGCGCCAGCAGCAGGGTGGCAAGGCGTTTCATCGGGAGTCTCCTTTGGAAGCAGGGGGGGCGCGCAGACGGCCGAACGGCGACATCCGGCGCAGCGTATTGTCATGGTCGAGCAGGTGGTGTTTCAGCGCGCCGCCGACATGCGCCACCAGCACCAGGATGAGGAACCAGAACAGATACTCGTGCACGCCGTGCGCGAAATCGCGCAGCGCGTCGTTCTTCTGCGCCAGCGCCGGCAGGTTGAACAGCTTGAACCACTGCAGCGGCTTGCCGGTGACCGAGTTGAACCACCAGCCGCTGAGCGGCAGCAGCACGATCAGCACGTACAGCGCGCCATGCGCGGCATGCGCCGCGAGCTGCTGCCAGCGCGGCGCCGGTTCTTCCGGCGGGCGCCGGTCGGTCCAGCGCCAGGCGATGCGCAGCAGCACCAGCGCCAGCACGGTGAGGCCGATCGACTTGTGCAGGGCCAGCCAGTTGATCTTCTGCATCGGCGAGCTGGCCAGGTCCATCAGCAGGCCGAACAGTCCGTTGCCGAGGATGCCCAGCGCGATGATCCAGTGGAAGAACTTGGCGACCGAACCCCACTGGCGGTCGTTGCTGCGCAGGCTCATGGTGTTTCCTTGCGTGGTGGAACGGCGTGGTCGTCGCGAATCGTCTCCAGCTCCAGCCACACACTGACATTGGCGCCGAT
The DNA here is from genome assembly GCF_058789735.1 of Rhodanobacter sp. FW106-PBR-R2A-1-15. Lineage (NCBI taxonomy): Bacteria > Pseudomonadati > Pseudomonadota > Gammaproteobacteria > Lysobacterales > Rhodanobacteraceae > Rhodanobacter > Rhodanobacter sp. FW106-PBR-R2A-1-15. The sequence goes on from NZ_JBYTEM010000053.1 coordinate 6,871, forward strand.
CGAGTTGTGGTTGGCGGTGATGCCGAAGTCGTTGCGGTCCAGACTGGCGGTGGCGGAGAAGCCGGCCACCTCGTGCGATTCATAGAGGGTCCGGGCGGCGCGGTTGAAGGTGAACGCCAACTCCAGCGGACGGGTGACGCCGTGCAGGCTCAGCTCCCCGTGCAGCACGCCGTGGTGCTCATCCTTGCGCTCCACCCCGGTGCTGCGGAAGTGCGCGTAGCGGTGGTTCGCGCAGTCGAGCAGTGCCGGCTTGCACACGGCCTGGTTCCAGTCGGTGTCGCCCATGTCCAGGCTGGCCAGGTCGATGTCCAGCTCGGTGGCGGCGGTGCTCCAGTCGTCCGGATCGAAACGCAGCCAGCCGCGCGCGATGTGCAACCGCCCGAACGGGCGCGAATAGCCGTTGTGGCTGATGCTGAAGACGACCTGGCTGTGCACCGTGTCGTAGCGCCAGCCGTCCGCGGCGGCATGTGCCGACGCCAGCGGCAGCAGGGTTGCCGCGAGACACCACAGCCAGCGGGTTGGACGCAGTCGGAACATATCGTGAAGTCTGGCCGATCGGCGGCGCGGCTGCCAGCGCTGGCGGCTGAACAATGGGTTTCCGCGGGTGACCCAATGGGGAACGGTCGATGGATGCACTCCTCGGCCTCTGCCCTCTTTTTGAGCACGGGGCTTCTGCTCGCCGGGTACCTCTGCAGGGTGCACTTGTGCGCGACGCTCTTGCTACATTCAAAGCGAGGAGCCTTCTCCTTCCAGGGGACGGTCCGGAAATGCCGGGTTTCAGAACGTGCGCTGCACCGAGTAGTCGGCCAGCGTGGCCAGCGCGTCGCGGTGGGCCGAGGGTGGCAGGGCGGCGAGGGCTTTGCGTGCGGCGCGGGCATGCAGCAGGGCGCGCTCGCGGGTGCGTTCCAACGCGCCGGAATCGCGGATCGAGGCGATGATGCGGTCGAGCGAGTCGAGCCCGCCGTGCTCGATCGCATGGCGCAACGACTGCGCCTGTTCCGGGCTCGCCTTCTCCAGTGCGTAGATCAACGGCAGGGTCGGCTTGCCTTCAGCGAGGTCGTCGCCAATGTTCTTGCCCAGGGTGCCGGCGTCGCTGGTGTAGTCGAGCAGGTCGTCGGCGATCTGGAACGCGTAGCCCAGTTCCATGCCGTAGCGGCGCAGTGCGGCCACTTCGCCATCGGACAGGCCGCCGAGCAGGCCGCCCAGTTCGGTGGCGGCGGCGAACAGCACTGCGGTCTTGCGTTCGATCACCGCCAGGTAGGCGGCCTCGCTGACGTCGGCGTTGCCGATGTTGAGCAGCTGCAGCACTTCGCCCTCGGCGATGGTGTTGGTGGTGTCGGCGAGGATGCGCATGATGCGCATGTCGTCCAGTTCCACCATCAACTGGAACGAGCGCGAGTACAGGAAATCGCCGACCAGCACGCTGGCGGCATTGCCCCACAGCGCATTCGCGGTTTTGCGGCCGCGGCGCAGGTCGGACTCGTCGACCACGTCGTCGTGCAACAGGGTGGAGGTGTGGATGAACTCGATGATCGCGGCGAGCTTGACGTGGCGATCGCCGTGGTAGCCGGCGGTACCGGCGGCCAGCACGTGCAGCATCGGGCGCAGCCGCTTGCCGCCGCCGGCGATGATGTGATCGGCGATCTGGTTGATCAGCACCACGTCGGAAGACAGCCGCTGGCGGATCAGCGCATCGACACGCTGCATGTCGGCGGCGGCGAGGTCGCGCACCTGGGCGAAGTCGGCGGGGCGGGTGGCGTCGGCGGTCATCGTGGTCATGGGGGCTTCGGGGGGGTGTGTGTCGCTTCGCGGATTATAGGGCCTGCAGCATTTTGCGCCGCGACATGTCGCCACAGTCGCCGCGCGTGGCACCATCTATAATGCCGGGAATGTCTTTGGCAACGTGCCTCTCCCGGTGAGCAAACTCTCTAGCCTCGAACTGCGCAGTGCACTGACCCTGGCCTGCGTGATCAGCCTGCGCCTGTTCGGGCTGTTCCTGATCATGCCGGTGTTCTCGCTGTACGCGAAGGCGATGCCCGACGCCACCGGTTTCATGATCGGGCTGGCGCTTGGCGTGTACGGCATCGGCCAGGTGCTGCTGCAGATTCCGCTGGGGCTGCTGTCGGATCGGATCGGGCGCAAGCCGGCGATCACCATCGGGCTGGTGCTGTTCGCCATCGGCGGCCTGATCGCGGCGATGTCGCACACGCTGGCCGGCATCGCGCTCGGCCGCGCGGTGCAGGGCATGGGCGCGGTGGCTGGCGCCGGCATCGCGCTGGCGGCGGATCTCACCGCGGAGGAAAACCGCAGCAAGGCGATGGGCATCATCGGCGTGTCGATCGGGCTGGCGTTCCTGCTGGCGCTGATCCTGGGGCCGCCGCTGGAGGCGGTCGCCGGGCTGCCAGGGCTGTTCGGCGCCACCTCGATCCTGGCGCTGGTCTCGCTGGTCCTGTTGTGGCTGATCGTGCCCACGCCGGTGCGGGCGCGTGCGCCGGCCGCGGCCGGTCTCGGCCAGGTGCTGGCAATGCTGCGCGACGGCCGCATGCTGGTGCTGAACGGCTCGGTGTTCTTCCTGCACGCGCTGCTCACCGCCAGCTTCGTCGGCCTGCCGCTGCTGCTGGCCGAGACGCTGCACCTGCCGGTGAACCGGCACTGGGAGCTGTACCTGCCGGTGATGACGGTGGCCGCGTTCGTGATGGGCGCCACCATGCACCACATGCGCGAGGTGGCGCAAAGCCTGCGCATCGTCACGGTGTGCGTGGTGGCGATCGGGCTGGCGCTGCTCGGCTTCGCGCTGTCCGGCCGCCACCTGGCGGCGTTCGGCGTGGCCGCGGCGGTATTTTTCTCCGCCTTCAACCTGCTGGAGGCGGCGCTGCCCAGCCTGGTCTCGCGGCTGGCGCCTGAACAGCTGCGCGGCGCGGCGATGGGTGCGTATTCGACCAGCCAGTTCATCGGCGCGTTCGTGGGCGGCGCGCTCGGCGGCCTCGCGCTGGGCCGGCTCGGCCCGAACGGCGTGTTCGTCTGCGCCGCGGCGCTGACCCTGCTGTGGCTGCCGCTGGTGGTCTCCGGTGCGCGCCGGATCACTCGTCGCGCCGCGACGACGCAGGCGCGCCTCGCCTAGCAGGCTGTTGAGAATGCTCCTTTCGGAGCCGTCGTGATAGACCTTCTCTACCGACGCAGGGGCATGTGCG
>NZ_JBYTEM010000054.1:0-7659 GCF_058789735.1 Rhodanobacter sp. FW106-PBR-R2A-1-15
GCGCGCAGCGGGATGCTGTTGCCGACGATGGTCCAGCCGATGTGGCCGGCGCGATCGGCGACCAGCAGGTTCTGCGGGCGCAACTGGCCGCGTCCGGTTCTGTTCTTCAACTACCCGCCGGAGATCCGCAAGGTGATCTACACCACCAACGCTGTCGAGTCAGTGAACTACGGTCTGCGCGGACTCACCAAACACCGCGGCGCGTTCCCCGGCGGCCTCTTTCATCGCCTTTGATCGTGCGACAAATTGCCACAGTCAATCGTTGAATTCATTTGCGCACTCGACACCTCTCTATGACGGATGGGCCGCGGAGGCGATCCATCCATTCTTTTCATCACGAGAGAGGGAAAAAAGTCATGCGCATCAATAAGAGTTCCATCCTTTCCGCCGTGGCCGTAGCGGCGCTCGCCTGTGCGACTGTCGTATCGGCGCAGGGCACGCCGTCCTTCGTCCAGGTGGCGTCGCACCAGAACTTCAGCGCCACGGTAAGCGCCCTGCAAAAAGCGGTGGCTAGCAATCAAATGATGGTGATGGGCCATATCGATCAGGCCAAGGTGATTTCGATGACCGGCCTCAAGCTTGAGGGTGCTCAGACTTTCCTGGTCGGCAATCCGCAGATGGGTAAGCAGGCGTTCGGCATGAGTCCGGCAGCCGGTGCCGTGCTGCCGGCCCGCGTATACGTGTGGTCCGACAAGGGCAACACCTACATCGGCTACTTCAAGCCGTCGGTCCAGCTCAGTGCAATTTCTCCCGGCTTCGAGATGATGGGCGGCTTGCTCGACAAGAAGCTGGACATGGTGGCGAACCAAGCTGCGAAGTAACCCGAGCCGCGGGCGGATGCCTGGCATCCGCTCGTCTTTATCTGCGCCTTGCGCAATCACGAGGAGGTAGCAGTCATGCAGCTTTTTGCGAGGATGTCGCTGGGAGAACTTCTTGCCACCTTGCTGGCACTGGCTGCGGCATCGGTGTCACCGCTGGCATTCACCATTTCGGCAAGCGGAATCATCACGATGCACCGCCTTGGCGAAGTCGCCATATTGCCGGGATTGGTGGCCTGGGTGTTTTTCGTAGTGCTCGCTTTCGCCATGCGCTGGCGCCGCTTGACCTCCGCGGGCCTGCTGGCGCTGCTTGCCGGTGTGCTTGGCACATTGGTGATGGAAGTGGTGCGCTCGATCGGTTTCAGGGTGTTCGAGGCCATGCCCGGTTCGTTGCCCATGCTGATCGGCGTGCAGCTGACCGATCAGTTCATGAGTGGCCCCGATCTCTGGTCGAACCTGATTGGGTGGGGTGATCATGTCTGGAACGGCATTGGTTTCGCGTTCATCTACATCGCGGTGTTCGGCCACCAGCGTTGGTGGGTAGGCGTCTTGTATGCCATGGGCATCGCCACCGCTTTCATGCTGAGCCCCGTGATGGACATCATTGGCGCTGGGGTCTTCGGTCATGATTTCGCTCCGGTGCGTTTTCCCGCGACCGTCTATCTGGCCCATATCGTCTATGGGGCGATGGTCGGTTGGATCACGCAACGCTCCAAGCATGCGCCGCGACACTTCCTGCTGGATCTGTTCTAGACCAGCAAGGGAGTCCCCCCGGCTCTGCCGGGGAGGCCGTAGAAGTTTGACGCATGCGGGAGTCCACCGGGGAAACTCCGTCCGTGAGCCGCTGATCCGCCAAGCACACAGTCCCGATGGACGAGTATGAGAGCTTAAATCACACGCAATGGGAATGCCTGTACCACGTGATGTTCATACCCAAATGCCGTCGTCGCACTGTGGGATCGCGTTAGCGATCCCGATTCAGCCGCTTTGAGCGGCTCACACAACTAAAGCACCCGGCTTTGCGAGGGCACTTGCCTGACAAAAAATTATTGTATTGCTACCCCTTTTTGCCTTGATGGCAAGTATGGAACGAAAGGCCAGACTTGCACGCATACCTGATTTTCTATCCATGTGAAATCAAAACTTCTCAAAGGGCGCGTCGCGGATCGGGTTTAATTTCGCCATAGACATTGGGCACGCGACGCAGTGCGAAATGCCTGCGTCGCTATTTTTTGTTCGCGGGTAGCATGGCTATTGCATAAGCTTCCACGAAGATTTTTCAATTCTTTGGGTACTAGAGAAATGCCTGCTGCATGAACTTTGTGTTTGCCCATCTTTCACCTCGGTCATCTGCTTTGGCGATATTGAATTGCTTGCCGGAATACCCTGGATTCAGGAATGAGATGGATTATCGCAGAAATATAATTTGTGGACGTCTATTTGACCCTGATCAAGATTAATTACCTACGTTCCATTGATGATTTCGGCGCACCAGCAGGACAGCACATCCAATAGCGAAAGGTATGGCGGATTATCCGTCGCATCTCCTAGGATTTTCTTTTACAGCTAGCGCCGACGATACTTTCATCTGCAAGTGAAAGGACGCGGTGTGGAGAACGGACCATGCATCTCTTCAATCGTCGTTTTGTTATAGCCAGCCTCCTGTTCGCATTGCTCCATCCTGCCGGGGTGCTGGCTGGACAGGAGCAGCCGGGAGCCAGGTTGTTCCAGAGCAAGGGCTGCTCCGGCTGCCACACGATCGGCGGTCAGGGCGGTCACGTGGGGCCGATCCTGGACAACGTCGGCGACCGCCTGTCGGCAGAGTGGATCTACAAGTGGCTGAAGGATCCGCCGGCGGTCAAGCCCGACACTAACATGCCGAATCTGCACTTGACCGACGACGAGCGCGCGCAGCTGACGTTCTACCTGACGTCACTGAACTCCGGCGTGCGCCCGGCGCGGCCGGTCGTCATGACCTCGACGGGCGAGGTCAAGAGTAATCCTCCGGATCTCGACCCCAAGTCGCCCGAGAACAGTTATCTGGATCTCGGCGTGCACGAGTCGTATGTGAAGGTGCAACGGGGCAATATCCAGGATCAGATCCAGAGCTTCATTCCGCCGGTCTACGAACCGGCGGTGACCGAATCCGCCTTCGTGCTTCCGCCTGGCGCGTTGCGCGTCCAACTGGGCTACCGCCAAGTGGGCGCGCTGGACGCGAGCGACGTCGTCGGCCAGCTGGACATCCAGGGGCACTTCAACAGTTTTCACCTCAATCGCCAGTTCACGGACCTGGACCTGGTCCTCGGACTGGACCACAACATGACCCTGCGCTTCAACCTGCCGATCCAGAGTTCGCGGATGCACGCGGAGCTCAACCCGCAGTTCATCAACATGATCTCGGCGTTTCCACAGGGCAGCACCTCGGCGGTCGGTGACTTGAGCGTGTTCCTGAAAAAGAAGTTCGTCGACCAGGGCAATTTCCCGGTCGGCATCGCCGGCGTCGCCGGTCTGCGGTTCCCGACCGGATCCAACAAGGAAAAGTTCGACCCCGGCACCACCGCATCGCTGATGGGCATGAAGATGATCTTTCCGTTCCCGGCCATCGACGGCAACGGAAACCCGGACATGAGCACGATCGGCGACGGCATCTTCCGGCGGTTCTCGAACGACGGCCGCCTGCCAGCGCCGCTACAGCCCGGTCTGGGCACGCTCGGCGGCTACCTGGGGGTGTTCGCGAGCCGCCAGCTGGAAGGCAGCAGCTTCTTCGGTCGCGGCGCGCTGCACGTCGGCTCGCTGTACGAAATCAGGCCGAAGGCCGACGGTGTCGATCCGGGTGACGTCGTGCGCTGGTTCGTCACGTTCGTCAAGCCGATCTGGCACGACAACGTCTCGCTCGACCTGACCTACCTCGGGTTTCACCAGCAGACGGATTCCTACGACGGCAAGCTCTTCCAGCCGATCAATCCCATGGCGACGACCGGGCCGCTGTCCGGCGGCATGCCGATTCCGCCCAGCATGATTCCGCCGATGCCGGGCCTTCCGAGCCCGGCTCCGGTCGGCTTCAAGATCATCGACCGTCCGTCGTTCTCCGGCGGCACCACCCAGTTCGTGTCCGCCAGCGTCGTGGTGATTCCCAACCCCCTGTTCAAGGTATCCCTGGGGGCACTGGTGCGCGTCGCCAAGCCCAGTCTGGGACCGTCGCCGCCGTACGTGATCAACGCCTCGTTCACCTATACATTCGCCTCGGGTCTTTACCGGGGAGGGGAGTAATTCCATGCGCCTCGATCTTCGTTTCCTGATTGCTTCGGCCCTGCTGGCGGGATGTGTGTCCGCCGCTGTGGCTTTCGATTACGTGACCTGGCCCGATGGCCGCCGCGTGCGCGTGGTGCAGGCCAATCCCCAGCTGGATCTGTCCAGCCTGAAGAGCGGCATGAGGGGCCATGTACTCGACCGCCGCTTCAACACCAATGAAGGCGAATATCTCGCCAACGAGATGTACCTGTCGGGCACGGAATTCTTCCTGCGCGCCGGTGAACGCAAGCTGCCGATCGCCCATGACCGCCAGTTTGCGTACATCGCCAATATCGAGGCGTACTGGTACTCGCGCTACAACCTGGTCGGACCCACGATCCGCGCCCGCCTGGGCATCGGCTTGGTCAACGGTCCGTACATCGATCTGCTGGCGAAGTCGCAAACCCGTCTCAACCGGTTCGGCCGCGATCGCGGCGAGCTGGTGGAGTCCAACAAGCAGGTGATGCTGTCGGATGTGGTCGGATCCTTTCTGAAGCGCTCCGGCATGCCGTACCAGTTCGACAACGCGGTGCCGACCATGCTCGAGTTCAAGTCGGGCGATCCGAAATTTGTGATGCCCGTGAATACCAACATAGACAAGTACGGACGTCCAACCTACCTCGACGATTTCGAATCGCTGCGCTGGTCCAACGACAGCATGGACCACAACATCGATATGGGCGGTGTCGGCCAGGCCATGCTTAAAAAGGTGCTGTGGTCCAAGTTCTTCCTGCGCCGCAACCATACCGACATCGATTTCCCCGGCGAGGTGTTCCTTGGCAACAATGCCGAGGACGGGTTCCGCGGCGGCATGCTTGCCCTGGCTTCCCTCTCCACCATGATGATGACCAAGGCGGCACTGTTCGTCGATCCTTCGCACCGCGAATCCCATCTGCCGCCGACGTTCCACACGCTGAAGCTGGTCGGCATCGATCCGCGTAGCTACCACCCCGACGCGGGCCTGCGCTACATTCCGCACGAGATCCATCCGACCCTGACCTACATCGGCGACCTTCCGGTGCGCCAGTACGATTTCTCGACGAAGGACGTTTCCAGCCAGCTGTGGGACCAGGCGTCCTGGCTATGGGCGACCTCGGAATACTTCGACTTTTCCAACCCTCGCAAGCGCGACAACTGGAACAACGTATTCGGGTACCAGACCCCTTACGACGGCAGCATCCTGCCGCAGAAATATGCGCTGCTGGCGCAGGACATGGCCAATGTCGTGCTCGACAACATGAAGGCGATGCATCGGGTCGACGGCGTACTGGTGTCGTCCTGGCAGCCCGGCAAGGGCCCCGGCCACAGCGTCAGGATTTCGGATCTGGCCCTGGCCATGGTGGCGCTCGACGACTTCGGGCGAAACATGGACCTGGAACCGGCCCGGGAGCAGGATGCCAAACAGTTGCTGCAGCAGCAGGCCGATTTTCTGCTCGGCGCCCAGGCGGCGGACGGTTCCTTCGTTTCCGAGTACCAGGTTCCCGGCGCCAGGCCGTCGGGTGAACCGGACAGCACCAGCCAGGCCTTCGGCATCCGCGCCATGCTGGTGGCATACCACGCACTGGGCGACAAACGCTATCTGGATGCGGCGCATCGGGCCAGCGCGAACTGGAACAGCAAATTCTGGGACAAATCGGCCTGGCTGTACCGCAATACGCCGGAATCGGATCAGGTGGTCTACACGCCGGTGGACGTGGCGGCCACGCTCGGCGCGCTGCGCGAGCTGGTGCTGGTCGACCGCGACATGCATTTGCTCGACCGTTTCAAGAAGTTTTTCGTCCAGGCCGTGGATTCCAGCGGCCTGCAGCAGGCCGAGGACCTCTACACCGGCGAGGACATCAGGCAGGTGCGCACTGGCGACACGGACAGCGACGGCGACGGTATCCCGTTCGTCGGCACCAGCGGGATCGACTCGGTCTTTGCGTCGAAGGTCGCCTTCGATCTGGGCCAGCCGGCGCAACACCCGGTCGCCGCGCCGGCGCGTCCGCATCCGGTCACCGGCGAGCAGATTTTTGCCGCCAACTGCGAGGTCTGCCACGGCAAGGGCGGCGTCGGCACCGAAGGGCCGACGCTGATCGACAACTCGTTCGTGCAGCTTACCGGCCGCGACGGCGTCATCCGGACGGTGACCGACGGTCGCGTCGGTGTCGGCATGCCGACGTGGGGCGGCGTGCTCACCGCCGACGAGATCGGCAGGGTGGTGGACTACATCCGCGGACTGCACGGAGCCGAACCCGACAAGCAGGCGGTGGCCAAATGAGAGTCCCGGAGAAGCCGCTGCGGCAATACCCCTGGATTCTGGGCCTGTTCTTCTGGAAGCAGAAGAGGAAATACGGGCAGGTGCTGAAGCCGGGGCTGCTCTGGGGCAGGTCTCCGCGGATGTTCATGGCGGTCGCGCTCCTGTACGGCGTGCTGGACAGGAAGCGGTCGCCGCTGAGTCCGGCACTGCGTTCGCTGGTGACCGTGCGGGTGTCGCAGATCAATTGGTGCCGTTTCTGCGTGGATGTCAATTCCGCGACGCTCGCCAAGCGCACCGGCTCGATGGAGAAAGTGCTGGCATTGGCCGATTGGCGCCATAGCGACCTGTACGACGACGTCGAGGCGGCAGCGCTGGAATACGCCGAAGCGATGACTTGCAGCGACCGCCAGGTGACGGACGAGCTGGTGGCGCGGCTGTCGAAACATTTCGACGACGACGCTCTCGTGGAACTGACCGGGCTGATCGCCTTCCAGAACATGTCGAGCAAATTCAACAGCGCCCTCGACGTGCCGGCCCAGGGGTTCTGCCAGCTGCCGCCGCCCGGGCAATAGCCGCGCGGCGAGTACTCCCGGCACGGACGAATGCGCGGCTTCATCATCCCTCCACCACAACAAGGGAAAGCACGATGAGTATCGAGTTGCGGATGCTGGTCTGGAGTGTCGTGCTGGGGCTGGCGCAGATTGCGGTTGCCGCCATCGGCGCGATCGGTTAGCGAGGGCTGGGCTGCCGGTCCGCGGGACGTAGGATCGAAACCGCTCGGCAAGATCAGCGTGTGATTCGATCGCGCCAGCGGGCAATCTCCTGAAAACCTTTCCGCTGTTCGCCGCGGTCGTGTTGGTCGGTTATGCGCTGCAGCACCACGATGGCATGACCGCGCTGAGCGCCCAACTCTACCTCTTGGCATGGCTGGCCTATGTTCCGGCCTATGCGGCAGGCATCCCTACCTGCGCACGATGATGTGGACAACAAGTCTGGTCGGTATTGTGCTGCTGCTTGCTTCGCTGTTCGGAGACGCAGTGGCTCTCCCGGCCAAAACGAAGGTGTTGTGGGCGGACGCATGTCGATGCGCTTGCGGCGGCGGGTTCCAGACCTGCGTGCGGATCAGGGGCGCATCGGCACCAGGATCAGGCGGTGCTGCTCCGGCCCTGGCAGCAGTGGCGTGGGCCTTCCCTCGACCCAGTCCGCGTGGCCCGCGCCGAAATACGGTGACAGTGGGTGGTCGCTCTGGCCGCCGGGCATGTTGAGGATGCCGCGGGCCTCCTGGCCGGGAGCCACGACCAGGTGCTCGGA
>NZ_JBYTEM010000055.1:0-7332 GCF_058789735.1 Rhodanobacter sp. FW106-PBR-R2A-1-15
ATCAAACGTGCGCCAGCGGCAGCGTGGGCGCGCGCCGCGACATCGCAAGCAGCACCAGCCCCACCGCAATCAGCGGCAGCGACTGCATCTGCCCCATCGTCACCCATGAGGTGCCGAACAGGTAGCCGAGCTGCGAGTCGGGTACGCGCACGAATTCCACCGCGAAACGGAAGCAGCCGTACAGCAACGCGAACAGGCCGGATACCAGGTAGCGCGGCCGCGGCTTCAGCGAGACCAGCCATAACACCACGAACATCACCACGCCCTCCAGCAGCATCTCGTACAGCTGCGAGGGGTGCCGCGGCAACCGGTCCGGCGCGTTCGGGAACACCATCGCCCACGGCACGTCGGCCGGCCTGCCCCACAGCTCGCCGTTGATGAAGTTGCCGAGCCGGCCCAGGCCCAGCCCGATCGGCACCAGCGGCGCCACGAAGTCGATGGTGTCGAAGAAGTGCAGCTTTTGCCGGCGCGACCACCACCAGCCGGCGGCCAGCACGCCGAGCAGGCCGCCGTGGAAGCTCATGCCGCCGTCCCATACCTTGAACAGCACCAGCGGATCGCGCCAGATCCAGCCGATGCCGCCTTCGTAATAGAACAGCATGTACCACACGCGCCCGCCCACGATCACGCCAAGCATGCCGTAGAACAGCAGGTCGCCCAGCGCATCGCGGCTGACCGGCAGACGCCCCTGCCTGCGCCGGTATTCACCCAGCACTGCGACGAAGAAAAAGCCGAGCAGGTACATCAGGCCGTACCAGTGCACCTGGATCGGGCCGAGCTGGAAGGCGACGGGATTGAAATCGACGACGTAAGGCTGGGACATGGCGACCAGACTGGCGGACAAAGGCCAAGTGTAGCGGGACACCGGCTACCTGAAGTGGGGCACCCGCATCCAGCAGAACCTGATCGACGATGTGAAGTGGGCGATCGCGGAAGCAAATCGGGGCGCAGCTACCTGAACATGGTGATCGGCAGGGACGACGCCGACCTCGACGCCAATTCGCCCGCCAGGCTGGCCGGCAGGATCACGCAGCGGCGTTTTCTCAGAGCAGCACCGGTCGATCCGGCAGCTCGTCGGGGTTGGCCCTGCCATCGCTTGGGAAGTGCCGCGTCAGCAGCGCGTGCGCGGCGGCGATGCCTTCGAGGCTGCCCTCGCGCCATTGCCCGCGCGCGTAGCCGTCGCGCATGCGGGCGCAGATCGCCTCCCACTCGCCCGTCGCCACTTTCGCCGCGATGCCGCGATCAGCGACGATCTCGATGCGGCGTTCGGCCATCAGCACATAGAACAGCACGCCGCTGTTGTGTTCGGTATCCCACACGCGCAGCTGGGCGAACACCTGGCGCGCGCGGATCGCGGCATCGAGACCCTCCAGCACGGCCAGCGGCGCCAGCCGCGATTCGACCGCGAAGCGGATCTCGCCCAGGTGGGTGCGCTCGCCTGTGGCGATCGCTGCGGCCATCTCGTCCAGCACGCCGGCCGGAAAGCGCCGCGACAGCTGGAACCAGCCACCGCAGAGATTCGCCCACAGTCGCCGCATGCGCGCCATCACCAGCTCCCCGAAGAACCGCCGCCGCCGAAGCTGCCGCCGCCACCGCTGAAACCGCCGCCGCCAAAGCCACCGCCGCTGCCGCCACCCCAGCCACCGCCGCCGAAACCGCCCCAGCCGCCACCGCCGATCGAGCGGCCGGCGCCGCCGGGCAGCAGCATCAGCACGCCACCGACCAGCGCGCCGAGGATGCCGGCGCCCATCGAGACCAGCAGCCACAGCAGGCCGCCAACCAGCACGGCGCCCAATGGCCCCCTGACCAGGGCCGGCGTGCGCCCGAAGATGCCGCGCAGGAACAGCGCCACGAACACGGCGATCATCAGGCCCTGCTCCAGCCCGAGCCCGGAACGCCCGTCGTCGGGCGCGCCACGCACCGGCGGCGGCAGCGCTTCGCCGTTGATCAGCTGGGTCAGCGCGCCGACCGCGTCGCTGATGCCACCGAAGTAGTCGTTGCCGCGGAATTTCGGCGCGATGTATTCGCGGATGATCCGTGCGGTGGCGGCGTCGGGAATGGCGCCTTCCAGGCCGTAACCCACCTCGATGCGCACGCGGCGGTCGTTCTTGGCCACCAGCAGCAGCACGCCGTCGTCGGTGCCCTTGCGGCCAACTTTGTTGGCTTCGGCCACCGCCAGCGAGTAGCCCTCGAGGTCCTGCTCGCCGGTGCTGCCGACCATCAGCACCACCAGCTGCGCGCCCTTGGCCTTTTCCAGCGCCACCAGCTGTGCATCGAGCTGGTCGACCTGCGGCGCGGTCAGCGTGCCGGTGAGGTCGGTGACGTGCCGCGCCAGTTTCGGCACGGCATCGGCCGCCAGCAGCAGCGCCGGCAACAGCAGCGCCAGCAGCAGCCAGTGGCGCGGAAAGCGCCCGGGCATCATCAATGCGTCGCGGCAGGCGCCGGCGCCGTGGTGCCGAAATCCACCTTCGGCGCGGTGGAGATCGCCTGCTCGTTCTCGACCGAGAAGTTCGGCTTCACCTTGTAGCCGAAGATCTTCGCGGTGAGGTTGTTCGGGAAGGTGCGGATCATCCCGTTGTAGGTCTGCACCGCCTGCACGTAGCGGTTGCGCGCCACGGTGACCCGGTTCTCGGTGCCCTCCAGCTGCGCCTGCAGGTTCTGGAACAAGCCGTCGGCCTTGAGCTGCGGGTAGTTCTCGCTGACCACCATCAGCCGCGACAGCGCGTTGCCCAGCTCGCCCTGGGCGGCCTGGAACTGCTGCAGCTTCTGCGGATCGTTCAGCGAATCGGCATTGACCTGCAGGCTGCCCACCTTGGCGCGCGCCGCGGTGACCTCGGTGAACACCTTCTCCTCGTGCTGGGCGTAGCCCTTGACCGTGTTGACCAGGTTCGGCACCAGGTCGGCGCGGCGCTGGTACTGGTTGAGCACCTCGGACCAGGCCGCCTTGACCGCCTCGTCCTGCTTCTGGATGGCGTTGTAGCCGCAGCCGCTCAGGCCGAGGGCCAGCAGCACCAGCACGAGGTTGCGCAGAAGTTTCATGGGCTTGCTCCGATCCGGTGGAAGGCCATTCCATCATCTCGCGGCGCTTCCCGCAATCGCGCCAGCGGCGTGGGCGCGGGTCAGACGAACAGGCGCGGCCCGAGGATCAGCGCCCAGCTCAGCACCACCAGCACCAGCAGCACGAACACCGCCGCCGAGCCCATGTCCTTGGCGCGCCCGGCCAGTTCGTGGAACTCCGGGCTGACCTTGTCGACCACCGCCTCGATCGCCGAATTCAGCAGCTCGGCCGACAGCACCAGCATCGGCGCCAGGATCAGCGCGAACTTCTCCAGCCCGCCGTGGCCCAGCCACAGGCCGAGCGGGATCAGCACCATCGCCAGGCAGGCTTCCAGCCGGAACGAGGCTTCGTGCCGCCAGCCGGCCCGCAGCCCCTTCATCGACCACAGAAACGCGTTCCAGAGCTGTTTCGGACCGCGGAAACCTTCGGCGGCCATCAGCGACGACGCCCGGTCGACCGCAAGCGCTGCGGCGACATCAATGCGATGGACATGGACGGCGAGACTCCCTGGAACAGGCCGGTTCGAACGGCCGATGATGCCACAAGCGCCGACCGTGGACGCCCGGCCCCGGTCCGGGTTCTTGCCGCAGTGCAGCTACACCGCGATGACGGATCGGTTACGCTTCGCCGGTTGTGGCCTGTCCATGGGCCGCATGGCACTGGCGCGTGTCCGCACGTCGCCACGGTTTGGATCCCGCACGGAAAATCTATGGCAACCCAGAACCCGCCCGTCTCCCAGACGCGCTCATTCAGCACCGTCTTCCTGATCGAAATGTGGGAGCGCTTCGGCTTCTACGGCATGCAGGTGCTGATGGTCACCTACATGGTGAAGAAGCTCGGCTTCGTCGACAGCAAGGCCAACCTGATCTGGGGCGCCGCGGCGGCGCTGATCTACGCCACGCCGGCGATCGGCGGCTGGGTCGGCGACAAGCTGATCGGCACCCGCCGCACCATGCTGCTCGGCGCGATGGTGCTGACGCTGGGCTACGTGATGTTGTGGATTCCGACCAACAACGCCTATTTCCTGTACATCGCGCTCGGCGTGATCATCGTCGGCAACGGCTTCTTCAAGCCGAACGCCGGCAACCTGGTGCGCAAGATCTACGAGGGCGACGACACCAAGATCGACAGCGCGTTCACCATCTACTACATGGCGGTGAACATCGGCTCGACCATCTCGATGCTGCTGACCCCGTGGATCCGCGACTACGTGGGCGCGAAGTACGGCGATGCCTGGGGCTGGCATACCGCGTTCGGCGTCTGCGCAGTCGGCCTGGTGTTCGGCCTGGTCAACTACACGCTGATGCATCGCACGCTGGCGCACATCGGCTCGCCGGCCGACGACAAGCCGGTGGATGTCAAGCGCCTCGGTACGGTGCTGCTGGCCGCGATCGGCATGGTGTTCGTCTCCGCCTTCATCCTGCAGAACCAGACCGTCGCCAAGTGGTGCGTGTACGCCGCCGGCGTGGTGATCCTGGGCATCTTCGTGCACCTGATCCGCAGCAGCGAGCAGCACGAGCGGGCCGGCCTGGTTGCCGCGCTGGTGCTGACCGTGCAGACGATCTTCTTCTTCATCTTCTACCAGCAGATGTCGACCTCGCTGAACCTGTTCGCACAGCGCAACGTGGCTCTCTCGTTCGACCTGTTCGGCCTGCACCTGTTCAACTGGATTCCCGAGCAGTTCCAGTCGCTCAATGCGCTCTGGATCGTGCTGCTGAGCCCGGTGCTGGTGTTCATCTACAACACCATGGGCAAGGTGGGCAAAAATCCGTCGGTGGCGGCCAAGTTCGCCTGGGGCTTCGCGGCGGTGGCGATCGGCTTCTTCATCTACGGCGTCGGCGCCCGCTTCGCGGTGAATGGCCAGGTGTCGTCGTGGATCATGCTGTGGGGCTACGGCCTGTACTCGCTGGGTGAGCTGCTGGTGTCGGGCCTGGGCCTGGCGATGATCGCGCGCTACGTGCCGGCGCGGATGGGCGGCTTCATGATGGGCGCCTACTACGTGGCCTCGGGCCTCTCGCAGTACCTCGGCAGCGTGGTGGCGAACTTCGCCAGCATTCCGACCGACATCACCGACCCGCTGGTGTCGCTGCCGGTGTATACTTCGCTGTTCAACAAGCTCGGCTTCGCCGGCGTCGCCTGCACCGTGATCGCGCTGGCGATGCTGCCGCTGATGAAGAAACTGTCGAGCAGCCATTCTGACTCGGTCGCCAACAACCCGCTGCCGCCCGTGCGCAGCGAGGAATTCACCACCCCGTCGTGATCCGCCGGACCTGTCGCGCGCCGCGCGGCGGGTCCGCCGTTTTCAGCAAGCCCGGAAGATCGCCATGCCGCACCGGTCCAACCAACGCATCGGCCCGTTCGCGCTGACGCGTACGCTGGCCTGGCTGCGGATCTGCGCCATCGCCGGCCAGAGTTCCGCCGTGCTGGTGTCCGCCTGGTGGATGCAGCTGGCCATTCCGCTGCTGCCGCTGCTGCTCGGCATCGGCCTGCTCGCGGTGTTCTCGGTGTTCGCCTCGTGGCGGCTGACCCAGCCGTGGCCGCTGCGCGAGTGGGAGGCGGTCGGCCACATCGCCTTCGACACGCTGGTGCTGGGCTACCTGCTGTACTTCACCGGCGGCGCCAGCAACCCGTTCGTCACCCTGCTGCTGGTGCCGATCGCGCTCAGTGCGGCGGCGCTGTCGGGCCGGGCGGTGCTGGTGGTGGCCGCGCTGGCCGGCGTGGCCTACGTGAGCCTGCTCTACTCGTACGTGCCGCTGCCGCTGCCACTGCCGATGGCCGCCGGCTCGCCCAGCCGCTTCACCCTGCACGTGCTCGGCATGGGCACGAACTTCGTGATCATGGCGCTGCTGCTGAGCTTCTTCATCAGCCGGCTGGCGCATGTCCTGCGCCTGCAGCAGCTCGAAGTGCAACGCGTGCGCGAACGTGCGCTGCGTGACGAGGGCATCCTGGCCATCGCCACCCAGGCCGCCGGCGCCGCGCACGAGCTCAACACGCCACTGTCGACCATGCGCACCCTGCTGCCCGAGCTGCGCCGCGAGCATGCCGACGACGAAACGCTTACGGAGGATCTGGCGCTGCTGGAAGCCCAGGTCGACCGCTGCCGCACGATCCTTCGCGAGATGGTCGCGTTCGGCAAGGCGCAGCTGTCGCAGGAACCGGAACGGCTCACCGTGGCGGCGTTCATCCATGGCTGCGTGGAACGCTTCCAACTGCTGCGGCCGGAAGCCGAACTGACCCTGCCGCCGGACGAGGACGCCGCCCGCATCGTGCTGCGCACCCCACCGGGCTTGCGTCATGCGCTGCTCAACCTGCTCAACAACGCGGTCGATGCCTCGGCCATCAACCACTCGAATGCGGTGGCGCTGCGGGTCTCGCGCGACGGCGACTGGCTGCAGCTGTGCGTGCGCGACCACGGCCCCGGTTTCGATACCGACGGCGAGCTCACCCTGCTTGGCCGCTCGCACAAGCAGACCGGGCTGGGCATCGGCCTGGCGCTGGCCGAAGCTACGGCCGAGCGGCTCAACGGCGAGCTGGTCGCCAGCAATACCGCACACGGCGCCGAGGTCTGCCTGCGCCTGCCGCTGGCGGTGATCGCCGAAAAGTAAGCCGCCGGGCGTGCAAGTCTCGCCGCTTCCGGCAAGAATGCAGGCTCGATCCACACTCAGGAAACTGCCGATGACCGAGTTGCCCCACGCCGCCACGGCACGCCCGCTGCTGCTGGTCGACGACGACACCACCTTCCTGCGCGTGCTGGCGCGCGCGCTCGGTTCGCGCGGCTTCGAGGTCATCACCGCCAGCAATTTCGACGAGGCCCGCTCGCTGACTCGCCGGCACAACCCGCGCTACTGCGTGCTCGACCTCAAGCTGGGCGAGGAGAACGGCCTGCGCCTGATCCCCGAGCTGCA
Source organism: Rhodanobacter sp. FW106-PBR-R2A-1-15 (assembly GCF_058789735.1). Lineage (NCBI taxonomy): Bacteria > Pseudomonadati > Pseudomonadota > Gammaproteobacteria > Lysobacterales > Rhodanobacteraceae > Rhodanobacter > Rhodanobacter sp. FW106-PBR-R2A-1-15. The sequence continues at coordinate 6,964 of NZ_JBYTEM010000055.1, forward strand.
CACCCTGGTGCCCGACCTACGCGTACTGCTGTTGACCGGCTACGCCTCGATCGCCACCGCGGTGGAGGCGATCAAGCGCGGCGCCCACGACTACCTGGCCAAGCCGGTCGATGCCGACGCGGTGGTGCGCGCCCTGCTCGACGGCGACAACGACGGCGACAACGACAGCGAGCTGCCGGACGCCCCCGAACAGCCGCTGGCGCTGCGCCGGCTGGAATGGGAGCACATCCAGCGCGTGCTCACCGAGTGCGACGGCAACATCTCCGAGACCGCCCGCCGCCTCGGCATGCACCGCCGCACCCTGCAGCGCAAACTGAGCAAGCACCCGGTACGCGAACGCCCCGACCACGAAGAGTGAGCGGGTATCGC
>NZ_JBYTEM010000056.1:0-5720 GCF_058789735.1 Rhodanobacter sp. FW106-PBR-R2A-1-15
CCCAAAAAGCGAAGGCCACCCCGGAGGGGGAGGCCTTCCAGGAAAAAGCCCCAGGCAGCGAGCTGTTGCAGGTCGCAAGCGGCGGTGTCACTGCACCAAAGAAAAACCCCCACCGTTGCCGGTGAGGGTGTTTCAGGATAAAGCCCCTGGCGGTGACCTACTCTTGCATGGCCAAGCCACACTACCATCGGCGCATGCGCGTTTCACTTCTGAGTTCGGGATGGGATCAGGTGGGACCACGCCGCTATGGCCGCCAGGGAAGGGGTGGGAGCAGCGCTGACGCGCCGGCTCCGCATTCTTGAAGAGTCCGCCATGGATGGCGGGGTGTTGACTCTTCTTTCGTGAGAGGGATCTCACGTGAGATAAATCGTAAACGAGTGACAAGCGTCGAGGTGAATGCGAATCAGGCTTTGCCAAGACCCACGAAGCTACTTGGGGTTATATGGTCAAGCCGCACGGCTCATTAGTATCAGTTAGCTGAACGCATTGCTGCGCTTCCACATCTGACCTATCAACCACCTAGTCTTGATGGTGCCTTGAGGAGAGTCAAGCTCTCGGGAGATCTCATCTTGGGGCGTGCTTCCCGCTTAGATGCTTTCAGCGGTTATCACTTCCGTTCATAGCTACCGGGCAATGCCTCTGGCGAGACAACCCGAACACCAGCGGAACGTCCACTCCGGTCCTCTCGTACTAGGAGCAGCCCCCCTCAAATCTCCAACGCCCACGACAGATAGGGACCGAACTGTCTCACGACGTTCTGAACCCAGCTCGCGTACCACTTTAAATGGCGAACAGCCATACCCTTGGGACCGGCTACAGCCCCAGGATGTGATGAGCCGACATCGAGGTGCCAAACACCGCCGTCGATATGAACTCTTGGGCGGTATCAGCCTGTTATCCCCGGAGTACCTTTTATCCGTTGAGCGATGGCCCTTCCATACAGAACCACCGGATCACTAAGACCTACTTTCGTACCTGCTTGATCCGTCGATCTCGCAGTCAAGCACGCTTATGCCTTTGCACACAGTGCGCGATGTCCGACCGCGCTGAGCGTACCTTCGTGCTCCTCCGTTACTCTTTGGGAGGAGACCGCCCCAGTCAAACTACCCACCATACACGGTCCCTGACCCGGATTACGGGCCGAGGTTAGAACGTCAAGCACTTCAGGGTGGTATTTCAAGGATGGCTCCATGCAAACTGGCGTCTGCACTTCAAAGCCTCCCACCTATCCTACACAGAAGAACTCAACGTTCAGTGTAAAGCTATAGTAAAGGTTCACGGGGTCTTTCCGTCTTGCCGCGGGAACGCTGCATCTTCACAGCGAATTCAATTTCACTGAGTCTCGGGTGGAGACAGCGCCGCTGTCGTTACGCCATTCGTGCAGGTCGGAACTTACCCGACAAGGAATTTCGCTACCTTAGGACCGTTATAGTTACGGCCGCCGTTTACTGGGGCTTCGATCAAGAGCTTCGCCTTGCGGCTGACCCCATCAATTAACCTTCCAGCACCGGGCAGGCGTCACACCCTATACGTCCACTTTCGTGTTTGCAGAGTGCTGTGTTTTTGATAAACAGTCGCAGCGGCCAGGTTACTGCGACCCTTCAACGCTCAGTCACGCACGTGACCACGTCGAAGGGCGCACCTTCTCCCGAAGTTACGGTGCCATTTTGCCTAGTTCCTTCACCCGAGTTCTCTCAAGCGCCTTGGGATTCTCACCCTGCCTACCAGTGTCGGTTTACGGTACGGTTTTTCTACAGCTGAAGCTTAGTGGCTTTTCCTGGAAGCGTAGTATCGGTCACTTCGTCCAATAGGACTCGTCTCGGTGCTCGGCATAAAGGATCCCGGATTTGCCAAAGATCCATGCCTACCGCCTTTCCCCGGGACAACCAACGCCCGGTAGACCTAACTTTCTCCGTCCCCACATCGCACTGTAGAAAAGTGCTGGAATATTAACCAGCTTCCCATCGACTACGCATTTCTGCCTCGCCTTAGGGGCCGACTCACCCTGCGCCGATGAACGTTGCGCGAGGAAACCTTGGGCTTTCGGCGTGGGGGCTTTTCACCCCCATTATCGTTACTCATGTCAGCATTCGCACTTCCGATACCTCCAGCAGACTTTACAATCCACCTTCACAGGCTTACGGAACGCTCCTCTACCGCGTGCACTTGCGTGCACACCCCGAGCTTCGGTGCATAGCTTAGCCCCGTTAAATCTTCCGCGCAGACCGACTCGACCAGTGAGCTATTACGCTTTCTTTAAAGGATGGCTGCTTCTAAGCCAACTTCCTGGCTGTCTATGCCTTTCCACATCGTTTTCCACTTAGCTATGACTTTGGGACCTTAGCTGCGGGTCTGGGTTGTTTCCCTTTTCACGACGGACGTTAGCACCCGCCGTGTGTCTCCCGGATAGTCTGTCCTGGTATTCGGAGTTTGCCATGGTTTGGTAAGTCGCGATGACCCCCTAGCCATAACAGTGCTCTACCCCCAGGAAGATTCGTCCGAGGCGCTACCTAAATAGCTTTCGAGGAGAACCAGCTATCTCCGAGTTTGTTTAGCCTTTCACTCCTATCCTCAGCTCATCCCCATCTATTGCAACAGATGTGGGTTCGGTCCTCCAGTGCGTGTTACCGCACCTTCAACCTGGCCAAGGATAGATCACTCGGTTTCGGGTCTACTGCCAGAGACTATGCGCCCTATTCAGACTCGATTTCTCTTCGCCTCCCCTATACGGTTAAGCTTGCCACTGACAGTAAGTCGCTGACCCATTATACAAAAGGTACGCAGTTACCCTTGCGGGCTTCCACTGCTTGTACGTATACGGTTTCAGGGTCTATTTCACTCCCCTCTCCGGGGTTCTTTTCGCCTTTCCCTCACGGTACTAGTTCGCTATCGGTCAGTCAGGAGTATTTAGCCTTGGAGGATGGTCCCCCCATGTTCAGACAAGGTTTCACGTGCCCCGCCTTACTCAATTTCACGCACGGTGCCCTTTCGCTTACCGGGCTATCACCGTCTATGGCCAGCCTTTCCAGGCTGTTCAACTAAAACACCGTGCGCTTTTGGGCTAGTCCCCGTTCGCTCGTCGCTACTGAGGGAATCTCGGTTGATTTCTTTTCCTCCGGGTACTTAGATATTTCAGTTCCCCGGGTTCGCCCCGTACACCTATGAATTCAGTGCACGGTACCGCTTGCGCGGTGGGTTTCCCCATTCGGACATTGCCGGATCAAAGCTTGTTGCCAGCTCCCCGACACTTTTCGCAGGCTGCCACGTCCTTCATCGCCTCTGACTGCCAAGGCATCCACCGTATACGCTTAGTCGCTTGACCATATAACCCCAAGTCGCCTCGGGGCATGCACCCTCCTCAGGTGCAGCCAAGTTACTTCGTTTTCGTGCCTTAACACTTGCCTCGGTTCGGTTCGAACCAAGACGCTTGTCACTCGTTTACTTGTTTTCAAAGAACATCACGCCGGCCTCGATGCCGGATGATTTCAAAATCTTTGGTGTGCTGATACTTCACGCAGCGCTTGATGGTGGAGCCAGTCGGGATCGAACCGACGACCCCCTGCTTGCAAAGCAGGTGCTCTCCCAGCTGAGCTATGGCCCCTTGAGGAGTCCGCCCACGGAAGGGCGGCCTTGATCTGCCCTTCGCGGATGACTCCGCGTGAGGTAATGGTGGGTCTGGGTGGACTCGAACCACCGGCCTCACCCTTATCAGGGGTGCGCTCTAACCACCTGAGCTACAGACCCAGAGATTGAGCCCCAGAGCCTGCACCAGCCTGTTTCGAACTTGGGTTCGGAGCGGCTTTGTTGAAGAGTCCGGCCATGGATGGCCGGTCTTGATGTTCGCTCTTCGCAAAAGGGACTTTGCGTAAAGTACAGGTGTCTTGTGTGGACGTCTTGCGTGAAGAATCACGCCGTCGTTTCTTGAAAGGAGGTGATCCAGCCGCACCTTCCGATACGGCTACCTTGTTACGACTTCACCCCAGTCATGGACCACTCCGTGGGCGTCGTCCCCCTTGCGGTTAGACTAACGCCTTCTGGAGCAACCCACTCCCATGGTGTGACGGGCGGTGTGTACAAGGCCCGGGAACGTATTCACCGCGGCATAGCTGATCCGCGATTACTAGCGATTCCGACTTCATGGAGTCGAGTTGCAGACTCCAATCCGGACTGGGATCGGCTTTCTGGGATTGGCTCCACCTCGCGGTATCGCAACCCTCTGTACCGACCATTGTAGTACGTGTGTAGCCCTGGCCGTAAGGGCCATGAGGACTTGACGTCATCCCCACCTTCCTCCGGTTTGTCACCGGCAGTCTCCTTAGAGTTCCCACCTTTACGTGCTGGCAACTAAGGACAAGGGTTGCGCTCGTTGCGGGACTTAACCCAACATCTCACGACACGAGCTGACGACAGCCATGCAGCACCTGTGTTCCGATTCCCGAAGGCACTCCCGCATCTCTGCAGGATTCCGGACATGTCAAGGCCAGGTAAGGTTCTTCGCGTTGCATCGAATTAAACCACATACTCCACCGCTTGTGCGGGCCCCCGTCAATTCCTTTGAGTTTCAGTCTTGCGACCGTACTCCCCAGGCGGCGAACTTAACGCGTTAGCTTCGACACTGATCTCCGAGTTGAGACCAACATCCAGTTCGCATCGTTTAGGGCGTGGACTACCAGGGTATCTAATCCTGTTTGCTCCCCACGCTTTCGTGCTTCAGCGTCAGTGTTGTCCCAGATGGCCGCCTTCGCCACTGATGTTCCTCCCGATCTCTACGCATTTCACCGCTACACCGGGAATTCCACCATCCTCTGACACACTCTAGCTGCCCAGTATCCATCGCCATTCCCAGGTTGAGCCCGGGGATTTCACGACAGACTTAAACAACCGCCTACGCACCCTTTACGCCCAGTAATTCCGATTAACGCTTGCACCCTTCGTATTACCGCGGCTGCTGGCACGAAGTTAGCCGGTGCTTATTCCTCAGGTACCGTCAGCCCCATAGGGTATTAACCCGTGGTATTTCGCTCCTGATAAAAGTGCTTTACAACCCGAAGGCCTTCTTCACACACGCGGCATTGCTGGATCAGGCTTGCGCCCATTGTCCAATATTCCCCACTGCTGCCTCCCGTAGGAGTCTGGGCCGTGTCTCAGTCCCAGTGTGGCTGATCATCCTCTCAGACCAGCTAGCGATCGTCGCCTTGGTGGGCCTTTACCCCGCCAACTAGCTAATCGCACATCGGTTCGTCCTGCCGCGCGAGGCCCGAAGGTCCCCCGCTTTCTCCCGTAGGACGTATGCGGTATTAGTCCCGGTTTCCCGAGGTTATCCCCCACGTCAGGGTAGATCCCGATGCTTTACTCACCCGTCCGCCACTCGCCACCCGGTATTGCTACCTGTGCTGCCGTTCGACTTGCATGTGTTAGGCATGCCGCCAGCGTTCAATCTGAGCCAGGATCAAACTCTTCACTTAAGTTGTCGATGGCTTAATGCCATCTATCTTTCTGAAGCGTTCTTCCCAACCGAAAAAACTCATTACTGACTTTCTTTGGTGGGACGCTTGCATTGCTTGGACAGGTCGCAACCCATCAGCACAAGACGTCCACACAATTCACCTGCGCACACTGTCAAAGATCTTCTCGCCAACCACCACTTCGGTGATCGCCCCGGAACCTTTCGTTCCGGGTGAGCCGCCCATTCTACATCGCTTTTTGCGACCGTCAACACC
>NZ_JBYTEM010000057.1:0-5189 GCF_058789735.1 Rhodanobacter sp. FW106-PBR-R2A-1-15
CGGGATTCGGGATTCGGGATTCGGGATTCGGGATTCGGGATTCGGGATTCGGGATTCGGGATTCGGGATTCGGGATTTGGGATTTGGGATTCGGAAGAGCTGCCATGCGCGACGCTCTGCTTTTTTTCTAATCCCGAATCCGGGCGCCAAAAGCATCGCCCGCGAGCTGGCTCCTACAACAGCCCCAGCGCTGCCGCGTGGTGGCGCAGGTGGTCGTCGATGAAGCTGGCGATGAACCAGTAGCTGTGGTCGTAGCCGGCATGCCGGCGTAGCAGCAGCGGCTGCCCCGCCTCGGCGCAGGCCTGGTCGAACAGCTCGGGTCTCAGTTGCGCTTCGAGGAAACCGTCGGCCTCGCCCTGGTCGATCAGGATAGTGCCGCCGAAGGTCTGCCGCCGCACCAGCTCGCAGGCGTCGTGGTCGGCCCACGCTGCCTGATCGTCGCCGAGATAACGCGGAAAGGCCTTGCGCCCCCACGGCACCTGGCTGGGCGCCACGATCGGCGCGAACGCCGACACCGAGCGGTAGCGTCGCGGATTTTTCAAGGCCAGGGTCAGCGCGCCGTGGCCGCCCATCGAATGGCCGCAGATGCCGCTCAACGCCGTGTCCACCGGGAAATGGGCGCCGATCAAGGCCGGCAGATCGTCCACCACGTAGCTGTGCATGCGGAAACGCGATGACCATGGTGCTGACGTGGCATCGACGTAGAAACCCGCACCCTCGCCGAATTCCCAGTCGCCGGTGGCGCCCTCGATACCGGTGCCGCGCGGGCTGGTGTCAGGCATCACCAGCACCAAACCCAGCTCGGCGGCTAGCCTCTGGGCGCCCGCCTTGATCGTGGCGGTTTCTTCGGTGCAGGTCAGCCCGGCGAGGAAATACAGCACCGGGCAGCGCTGCCGCGTGGCTTGCGGCGGCTGATAGACGGCGAAGCGCATGGCACCGGCACAGGCTTCCGAGTGGTGGCGGTAGAAGCCCTGCACGCCGCCGTGCAGGCGTTGTTCGGAGATCGTTTCAAGCGTGCCCATCGTCGGCTCGTCGCTCCATTGGCAAAGGCAACGCGAAGCATAACCGCGCCGCCATCACGTTCGCGTTCAGCCGGAAGCGCCGCGCGCGCCCATGGACGCTGGTAGAATGCACGATCCGCGCGCCGCATTCCCGGCGCTGCCTTCCCGAGGTTCCCCCATGTCGTCCCCTGCTCCCGACCACACCCCGGTGTCGTCCGGCTTCGGCGCACTTGCGCTGCACCCCGATGTCCTGCGCGTGCTGGCCGACGTCGGCTACGAGTCCCCCTCGCCGATCCAGGCCGCGACCATCCCGCCGCTGCTGGAAGGCCGCGACGTGCTCGGCCAGGCGCAGACCGGCACCGGCAAGACTGCCGCGTTCGCGCTGCCGATCCTGTCGCGTATCGAGCGCAAGCCTGGCAAGCCGCAGGCGCTGGTACTGGCGCCCACGCGCGAGCTGGCGATCCAGGTGGCCGAGGCATTCCAGACCTACGCCGCCCACCTGCCCGGCTTCCAGGTGCTGCCGATCTACGGCGGCCAGAGCTACGGCCCGCAGCTGCACTCGCTCAAGCGCGGCGTGCACGTGGTGGTCGGCACGCCCGGCCGCGTGATCGATCACCTGGACAAGGGCACGCTGGACCTCTCCGAGCTGAAGTTCCTGGTGCTCGACGAAGCCGACGAGATGCTGCGCATGGGCTTCATCGACGACGTGGAGAAAGTGCTGCAGGCCACCCCGCCGGGACGCCAGGTCGCATTGTTCTCGGCGACCATGCCGGCGCCGATCCGCAAGATCGCGCAGCGCCACCTGAAGGAGCCGGTCGAGGTCACCATCAAGGCGGCCACCACCACCGCGGCGAACATCCACCAGCGCTACTGGTTCGTCAGCGGCATGCACAAGCTCGACGCGCTGACGCGCATCCTCGAGGCCGAGCCGTTCGACGCGATGATCATCTTCGCGCGCACCAAGCAGGCCACCGAGGAGCTGGCCGAGAAGCTGCAGGCGCGCGGCCTGGCCGCCGCCGCGATCAACGGCGACATCGCCCAGGCGCAGCGCGAGCGGGTGATCCAGCAGCTGAAGGACGGCAAGCTCGACATCCTGGTCGCCACCGACGTGGCCGCGCGCGGCCTCGACGTGGAGCGGATCAGCCATGTGCTGAACTACGACATCCCCTACGACACCGAAAGCTACGTGCACCGCATCGGTCGCACCGGTCGCGCCGGGCGCAGCGGCGAGGCGATCCTGTTTGTCAGCCCGCGCGAGCGCGGCATGCTGCACGCGATCGAGCGCGCCACCCGGCAGCCGATCGAGCAGATGCAGCTGCCGTCGGTCGAGGTGGTCAACGACGTGCGCATCGGCAAGTTCAAGCAGCGCATCAGCGACATGCTGGCCCAGGGCGACCTTGGTGAATTCCAGAAGCTGATCGAGCAGTACGAGCAGGAACACAACGTGCCGGCCGTCGAGATCGCCGCCGCGCTGGCGCGCATCGCCCAGGGCGACCAGCCACTGCTGCTGGCGCCGCCGCCGAAGCGCGAGAAATACGAACCGGCCGCCCGCGAGCACAAGCCACGCGAGCGCGACAGCGCCAGCCGCACGACCCGCGAGCACAAACCGCGCAGTCACGAAGACGCGCTGCCGCGCGAGTCTGGCCATCCCCGCCCGCTGCGCGCGCATGCCACCGAGCAGGGCAAGCGCACCTATCGTATCGAGGTCGGCCACGAGCACGGCGTGAAGCCGGGCAACATCATCGGCGCGATCGCCAACGAAGCCGGGCTGGACAGCCAGTACATCGGCCGCCTCAGCATCCGCGACCACTACAGCCTGATCGACCTGCCCGACGGCATGCCGAAGGAAATCTTCGAGCACCTGAAAAAGGTGTGGGTGGTGCAGCAGCAGTTGCGCATCCATGAGTGGGACGGCAGCGACACCGGCAACAGCGCACCGCCGGCGCACAAGCCGGGCGGTTTCAGGAAGCCCGGCAGCTTCAAGCCGCGGCCCGGCGGGGCCAAACCGCCGCGGCGCAAGTAAGCGTCCCGGGTCGCGCCGCACGACAAGCGACGGCGCGACGACACCACACCTGCAGGGCCGTCGTTGCCGCGAACCCGCCGTATGTCGGGCTCCAGCTCGACGGTCGAACATCGTCCATTCCGCGACGCCGAGCCGCGACTCGACTGGTCGGCGCCGGCCGCCATCGCGTACCTGCAGGCGGCCGCGTACGCGGCTCGGGATAAACGGCTGCCTGCCGTCAGGCGCCGGACGACCTCTTCACGAAAAATTCCCCTCGAAGCGCTATGACTCCGCCGTTCCGCCTGGAAGTCCAGGGGCGCGCGATGCCGAAGTCGCGTGATGGTGGAACGGTTATCGGATCCCTGTCGTGCCTGGCCACCAAAGCTGTGCAACGCCAGTCGCACGCGTCGACCCTTTCCAATGCCGTTACCTCGTGGAGGGGAACCCATGTCATCACAAAACTTGACAGCCTTGAGCATCGCGCTGGGCGCCGTTTTCGGTCTGGCGACAAGCAACCAGGCCTTCGCCGAAAACGCGGCGCCGAAGGTGGAAGTGACGCCTGCCGTGAAACACGACACCTTGCGCTCCCTGCGCGGCACGATGCCGCGACCGGAAGATTTCTCCAAGAGTCCCCGCATTCATCCGCTGCATCCACTGCCGCCGCTGGCTCCGGGCAACCAGACCGACGGCGCCGTGCAACACACCATCACCGGGGCGTTTGCGCCCGCACTGGGCGCCGGTTTCGAAGGCGTCGGCCAGGGCTTCAGCGGCCCGCAGGGCACCTTCACCGTCAACAGCGCGCCGCCGGATACGAACGGCGCTGTCGGCGCCACCCAGTATCTGCAGATCGTCAACACCGGCTTCGCGGTGTTCGACAAGGCCAGCAAGGCGGTGACCTACGGTCCGGTGCCGAGCAACACCCTGTGGTCCGGCTTCGGCGGCCCCTGCGAGGCCGACAACGACGGCGATGCCGTGGTGGTCTACGACAAGGCCGCCAACCGCTGGGTCGTCTCGCAGTTCGCCGTCAGCGCCACGCCGTATTACCAGTGCGTGGCCGTGTCGGCCACCAGCGACGCCACCGGCGCGTACTACCGCTATGCCTTCTCCTACGGCAGCGTCTTTCCCGACTATCCGAAGATGGGTGTCTGGCCGGACGGTTACTACGAGACCTTCAACATGTTCACCAGTACGTTCCAGGGTGCCAAGCTGTGCGCCTATGACCGCACGGCGATGTTGAACGGCCAGGCGGCGACCCAGCAGTGCTTCCAGTTGTCCACCAGCTACGGCGGCGTGCTGCCGGCGGACCTCGATGGCGCCACCGCGCCGCCGGCCGGTTCGCCGAACTACATGCTGAACTTCACCAGCAATTCGGTGAACCTGTGGAAGTTCCACGTAGACTGGGCGAACAGCGCCAACACCTCGTTGAGCGGTCCGCTCAACATTCCGGTGGCCGCCTTCGCCACCGCCTGCCGCGGCGGCAGCTGCATCCCGCAATACGGTACGCGGCAAAAGCTGGACTCGCTGGGCGACCGCCTGATGTTCCGCCTGGCCTACCGCAACTTCGGCACTCACGAGTCACTAGTGGTCAACCACTCGGTGCAGGTCGGCACCTCGCGCAAGAACCCGTATACCGGCGTGCGCTGGTACGAGATCCGCAGCCCGGGCACCACACCGGTGGTGTACCAGCAATCCACCTTCTCGCCGGACACCAGCTTCCGCTGGATGGGCTCGGTGGCGATGGACAAGCAGGGCAACATGGCGCTCGGCTACAGCGTATCCAGCAGCGCGCTGCACCCGGCGATCCGCTACACCGGCCGCCTGGCCAGCGACCCGCTGAACACGCTGGAAGCGGAGAACAGCATCATCGAAGGCAACGGATCGCAGAGCGGCAACAACCTGTCGCGCTGGGGTGACTACAGCGCGATGACGGTCGACCCGGTCGACGACTGCACGTTCTGGTACACCACCGAGTACCTGCAGAACACCGGCTCGTTCAACTGGAACACGCGCATTGCGTCGTTCAAGTTCCCTGGCTGCCAATAAACAGGCTCCCGGGTAATCCGCATGCCCGTCACCCATCGCGGTGGCGGGCAGCTCTCCCCTGCTGTTTCATACCAACTTGCGTTCAATAAACTAGATATACTCTTACCATCGCCTGGAAGGGAGATGGCAAGTGAAGACACTGA
>NZ_JBYTEM010000058.1:0-4273 GCF_058789735.1 Rhodanobacter sp. FW106-PBR-R2A-1-15
CAGACACCGCCTCGTTGCCTCTGCGCACGCATCACCTGGATGCTCGCTTGCATAACGCGGGACGAGACGGTATCTACGGGACGCGTCGCACTGGGTGGTGGGGATGAACTTGGTCGCAGGGCGGGCACGGCCCGCCGGTTTCTGTTTGAATCCGGACGCCGCGCGGCGGGCCGTGCCCGCCCTACGAAGCCGTCCCATCGCAAACGAGGCCGCCTGCCGTCAGTCTCCCAGCGCCAGGCCGCCCTGCGACTGCGCCGTGGGTGCCGCGCGAGCCCGTGAGAACGCCAGTAACTCGCCCAGTCGGGCGCCTTTCTCGCGCCAGTCGTGGAACAGCGATTCGCCGACCAGTGCGTAATACCAGCTGCGCCCGCCGCGTTGCTCCGGCTCCAGCGCATTGATTCGCTCGCACCAGGTGGTCGCGGCCTTCAGCTTGCGCTGCACGTTCGGGTGGCTGACCTGCTGCTGCGCCTTGGTCTCGACCAGGTAGATCGCGTCGGTCGTGCGCACCAGGAAGTCGGGGATGTACAGCGCCGACATGCCGTCGCCCTTGAGGTAACGCAGGCGCACGAAGTCGTGCCGGTTCTCGCTGATCTTGCAGAACGCCTCCACGCTGGCATCGGCCTGCGCCCATTCGATGAACGCCCGTTCCAGTCCGCCGCTGCGGGTGGGGTAGGGCAGCCGCGTGTAGATGCACTTGGACACTTCCAGCGAGGCGCTCTCGCGCACCATCAGCTTCGTCACTTCGGACAGGTGACGATGACGTACTTCCGTCGCTCCAGTGGTGGTGTGTTCTTCGGAGCGATGAAGAGCAAGGCCGAAGATCCTCACGATGTGCTCGATCACCGGCTGCAGCAGCAACAGCCGCCAGCCCTCGTCCTCGAAAGGCTCGAAGGATTCGCTGAACAGCCGCTCGCGGATGTAGTCGTCCAGCGCGGTGGCCAGCGCCGCGGTATTCATCTGCAGATACGGGCGATCCAGGTGGGGGGAAACCTTGTTGCCCTTCGGCAGCGGGTGGTTCAGCGCCTGGCTGACCCGCCGGGTCAGCCGCGACAGCAGCTCGTTGTAGCCGCTGACGTTCATCGCTGCGCCATCGACGCGGTAGTCGCCAAACAAGGTGCTGCTCTGCAGGTCCTGCGAGGTGAAGGTGTCGCCCTTGCCGAGCAGTTCGGCCAGCTTCGCGCGGCTCATCAAGGTGAACGGCTGCAGCGCGGCGGCGTCGATCGGCAGGTGCTCGACGCTCTCGTCCGCCTCGCGCAGGATGAACGGGATCGCGAAGTCGTACGTTTCGTAGCCTTCGCGGAGTTCGGCGGCGATCAGGTCACCGGTGCTGCTGCCTTCATCGTCACCGGTGGTGCCGACCAGGCCTGCGGCCATCAGCTCGTCGTAGAAACTCTGGAACGCCGGATGTTCGACGATCGAGAGAATGTCGATCAGCGACCCCGGCTCCTCGCCGTGGTTGATCCGCTCGCGGTTCTCGCGCTTGATGTCGGCATATTCCGGGTCGCGCCACATCAGCCGCAGGCCGCGGCCGATGGTCTGCTCCAGCAGGATCTGCGCCTGGCTGGAACGCAGCGGCACGATCACGCAGATGTTGTTGACGTCGAAACCCTCGCGCAACATCAGCACGCTGACGATCACCCGCGGCTGCGCGTGCCGGTCCACGCTGAACAGGCGCTGGCGCAGGGGCGCCCAGTCCTTCTCGCCCAGTTCGGCCTTCCGGCCCGAATCGACGGTGAGCACGTCCTCGTCGTGCAGTCCTTCGTCGAGCAGGAACCGCGCCACCAGCGGCGTCACTGAGGTGTCCTCGCACACCACCAGCATCTTCGGGTGGCGGTCGGGGTCGAGCCGGGCGAAATCCGCCTCCAGCTTGCGCAGCTTCTGCAGGCCGGCGCGCAGCATCACGCGCTGGCCCTCGGACAACTGCACGTTGCCGTCGACATCGCGCTCGGCCTTGAACTCCAGCGGCAGGGCACCGAGTTCCTTGCGCTTGTCCAGCACCAGCGACTTCACCAGGCCCAGCCGCATGGCGTCCTTCAGGTCGAAATCGACCACGATGTGCGGGAAGTACTTCTTGCTCTTCTTCTTGCCGCTGCCCACGTCGTTGTACGGCGTGGCTGAGAAATCCATCTGCACGAAGCGGCGGCCCTTGCCCGCGGCGATGATCGACAGGCTCTTCTGCCACTCGACCTCGGTAGTCTCGCCTTCCTTCTTCAGTTCGTGGATGTGATGCGCTTCGTCGTTGAACACCATCAGCTCGGACAGGTCGGCGAGGTAGCTGAGCACGTTGCCGCGCGCCCAGCGCCGGTCCAGCACGTCGAGACTGTTGCCGGTGGCACGGCCGGGCACCAGCGGCAATACGTCGTAAGCGACGCGCGAAGCATCGGCGACCATGCCGGGTGAGTCGATCCGTCCGCCCTCGTCCTGTTCGATCTCCTCTTCGGCCTCGCTGAGCAGGTGCCAGTTGGTGATCGCGATCATGCCGTTGCCGGTGGCCTTCAGCCCGATCTCGGTCTTGGTGCAGACGTTACCCCGCACGAACTGCGCGATGCGCTCGCGCCGTGCCGGCGGGGCGAACAGCTCGGCGTAGCTGGCGATGTCGGAGCTGGCGAAGTCGCGGTTCTTGTCCTCGCTCTCCTTGCCGAGGAACGCATCCAGCAACCGCTCGTACACGATCAGTCCCGGCGCCACGATCAGGAAGCGGCGGGTGAAACGCGGATCGTCGCGGCCCTCGTCCAGCGCCGCGGTCTTGTTCAGCAGCTGCCACACCAGCAGCGCCTGCAGCACCCAGGTCTTGCCGGTGCCGGTGGCCATCTTCAGGCAGTACTTCGGGTGGCCGTGCTTGCCCTGCGCCACGTCGGTCAGCCGCGTGCCTTCCAGCAGCGCATCGGCGCACACCTGCTCGTACAGGTTCTTCAGGTTCGGGCTGGCCAGCACCTCGTGCGCCACGATCACGTTGAGGATCGCCTGGCGCTGACCCGGATGGAAATTGAACGTGCGCGACTGGCACGCGTCCTCGCCGAACCACCAGCGCAGCAGTTCGGCGGTTACCGGGGTCACCAGCTCGTAGATGTCGGCGATGCCCTGCTCCAGGCCGATACACAGCTGCTCGGCGCGGCGGGTAAGGGCGGCGGCGAGCGCCATCGGGTTGTCGGCGACGCTCATGCCTTCGGCTCCGCCACCACCTGCACCACTTCAGCCTCGAAGCCGAACACGTCGACCACGCGCACGCATACCCGGCGTTCGCCGGCCTTGCGCGGCACGCTGAACTCGGCGTTGGTCACTACGCGCAGCGGGTCGTCGTCATTGGCGGTATTGCCGCGGTAGTCCTGCCAGACCGAACGGAACACCGCGCCGTCGTAATCCGGGTCCACCGCCCAGTATTCGATCAGCGCCAGCGGTTCGGCGTTCGCCACCTTGAGCAGCTTCTTGCGGTTGTCGTCGTCGAGGTTGATCGCCTCGGGCGAGAGCAGCACATAGTTGTCCAGCGTGACCCGCAGCTGTTCTTGTCTCCCCTCTCCCTCCGGGAGAGGGGTTGGGGGTGAGGGTACGCGCCGCACCGGCTTGATCGTGAGGTATTGCAGGCTGGAGAAGCGCACCTGCCCACGCAGTTTCTCGATGCCGCCCTTCTTGCGCAGGCGGTCGAGCAGGTCGGGCGGGATCACCAGCACTTCCAGTCGCGCATCGTTCAGCGCAGTGATGCTCCGGCCGATCGACGGATCGAAGTTCCAGCCCAGCACCACCACCCGGTCCCAGCCGCCGAGCAGGTGGTCGCGCTGGGCGATCGCCTTGCGCAGGGTGGCGTCGCCGGTGAGCTTGTTCGGCGAATCGACCAGCACCAGCGTCTTCTTGCCCGCGAACACCACCGCGCCGAGGTTGCGCAGCGGGTTGTCCTCTGGCGATAGCGGCAGCGCGCCGTACAGCGACAGCACGATGCCGGACAGGTCGCCGACGCGGAAGCTGCGCCCCATCGCGCTCTTCGCCGCCTCGACCTGGTAGTCGCCGATCGCCTGGTACAGGAACGGCTTGGCGCCCTGATCGATCAGCCGCTTGCGCATGATCATGCAGGCCGGCTTGCCGAGGTCGGTGGTGATCCAGCGGCGGCCGAGCTTCTCGGCCACGGCGGCGGTGGTGCCGGAGCCGCCGTTGAAGTCGGCGATGAGGCCGCCTTCTGGGCAAGAGCTGCGGATAATTCGTTCGGCTCATCGCGGAATCGTGTGAGCACCCACGGCGCCAAAGACTTGCGTAAAGCCCTTCTGGCAAGCCATTTTCAGCC
>NZ_JBYTEM010000059.1:0-3968 GCF_058789735.1 Rhodanobacter sp. FW106-PBR-R2A-1-15
TTGTTCTTCGCACCTTGATCAACCCATTTACTGATCAAATCAATCTCTGAATCTGACAGCCTCCGCGCGCCACCTCCCGGTGTGATCACATTAATATGGCTCTGCAAACTAATTGAATATTCTTTCGGCATATTTATTGAAGGATCGGCTTGATGCTTAATGAGCCGAACAAGAGTGCTCCCCACACTAGAGCCAGGGTTGATTACCGAACCATACTTGGTTCCCTTCATTATGTCCTGATAGCTAGCCACACTGAATCCGCTCTTCTCGAAGCCTGGACCTCCAGGGCTGTGGCAGACTGCACAGCTTTCCTGAAAAATTGGATTTATATCACGCTTAAAACTCACGCTACTATGAGAGCAAGCCATTGTGGCTATAGGTAAGGCGATTGCCAACGCAACCAATTTTAGTGCGGCCATAACACCCTCCTCATATAGTGAGTTCAATTACAGAGAGTCCGAGGGAAAACTGGAGTCAAACAGGACCCGCCTTTACTATCTACATTAAAAAAAGGCCTTAGTCAAACAAAATATCTATCACCACTGCCACCACCGAAAGTAATTGAATGCTTCTGGAAAATGCAACGCTGCGATAATTCAAATATAGAACGCTGCAACGCTCATGCTTCGCAATTATCGTCGCGCTTCACGAAAATCAATTGGTAAAATGATGTGAAAATCTGGATTCCCCAAGAAGCGCCCATAATTGAACCCGCCACCAGAACGGTATACGCGAATGTCGGATCCCATTTTGTAAGGAACCAGGTGGCGATATCAAGCACAACAGCTGCGAACGGTGCGACTATAACCAAATTCTTGAGCCAAGAAGGAAGCGTGGTAAAGGTAAATACAAATCCTAGAACGAATGTTACCAAACCAATGCCGAATAAATGAATATGTGAGAGCTTTACGAGAGTCTGGATGGACATCCCAGTATCAACCTTTGCTACGCTTTTAATTCCTGCGTAACTCGTAAGGTCTGGCAACCCCATCCCCGACTTTGCGCCGTGGCAACGAGCACATTTTTGCTCAATGATTGGGTGCACGGTTTTGTCATACCCTTTCTCGTCTGCGCCGCCCTTGAGCCAAGCAATAACCTGATTAAGGTCCTCCTCGCTCCGCATACCAGACATAGGTCCCCGCAACATCTGTTCTAACCGCGTGCCGCTACGATTCCCATAGTACGTAATCGCCAGATCTTGTACGGATATCCCTGATTTTCCATCTAGGCCCGTATGCGTCATGTACAGATAGCCAACTGCCATACTATAGCCGAGCCCAAGGACCGCCAACACAAGACCAAACAATATGCGCTCACTGCTCGAACACTCTCGGAACGTTCTACCTTTAACGACAGCCCTGCCTTGAGGAATTCTTCCGAGTACCCGCCGTATCCATACGACTGACACAAACAGACCGACGACACCTATCAGCAAATTAATTACTGATATCTCTTTCTCCGTAAAGCTCAGCGTCGTTGGGCCTAGGGCTGTCCACAGGACAAGCACCAGGAACGCCCAGGCAGGCCAGTACGCGCGGCGCCACACTAATGAAACCATGGCGACAAACACCATCAGGAATCCTGTTATGAGACAATTCCAGAATCCTACGGATGAAGATGCCGCATGCGGGCCATTTATATACCACGGCATCAATATCATTATGAAACCAATTATCAATGCTAAAATGCGCGCGGATGACTTTTGTTGTTTCATTGTATCGCCCTGTGAATTTTGCTTAACCATCAGAGAATGGCCATTCCACTTTATGGAGGGCCGGTTCAAACTCCACGTGCAACACCTCGATAGATCGCACCCATCATGGCTTGGTGACTAAGGAGGTGGGGAATGGGGCTGTCAACGGCGCGACAGCGCTTGCGTAGCCGTTGACAGGCCCATTCCCAGCGAATCATAGGCTTGGCCATGATGGGGGTGTTGCACGTGGACCTTGAAACCGCCCTTCCATTCTGATCAATTATGCAATCCATGCATGCATCACACTTTATGGATCACATAAAACCCTCAGGAAGGTCAGATGCGTTGGTTGCAACGCCACATTTATAGCAGGGACCTCACCATCAGCTTAAAATGCCCACCAATGATGAAATCCCGATTAAACTCATCTCACTGCCAAAAGCAACCACTGTCAGACAGAATTGATGCTCATCTATGCAGCAAGTAGACTATACCAAAGCATTGGGAATATCAAAATAGATAGGTCTGGAAGTAAAGATACAAAGTATTATTATCCGAAGCGTGACTACTTGTGCCATTGAACTTTGTATAAAAAGTATATTGGAGGCCAACCCGAAGATTCGCGTACGGCTGAGCCCAACTATTTCCTTTTCCGAATGGCACCCAATTCAATTCCATTGAGCCGCCGCTCGTATTTGGAGAGTCATTTGAAGATGCGGCTGAATATAACATTGCGTCGCGGCTACCGTTAGTTGCAAACGCACCAAGCGTGGCGCCATAGGTGCTTTCGTACCAGTAGTTTGCGTTGATATTAAATGAATTTAGGCGATTGTGAAGATTCGAGGATGCGCCCACCGCAAAGCTGTTATTGAGGGTCTGTTTTTCATGTACGTATTGCCCCTGTACGGTAATCGCGTGCTTCGTTCCGCCAAACCATTCATAGCTCGCATCCACCCCATAGTCTTTATAATTGTCAGACTGAGTTGACATTCCCATGCTGGACATAGGAATTAACCTGGGTTCAAAAAACAGCGCACCAACTTCAAGGTTACTGGCGGACCCAAGAGACGCCTGATAGGCTGCGCGTAGGTAGGGGGCAGGGATGTCCAGGCGTCCAGGATACATGCCATTTACATGATCAATGAATGATTTTGAAGGAACCTTGTACAAGCCACCCTCAAAGTACCACTTGCCATCTATCTGGGTATACGCCGTCAACCCCAGTACGCCATTCATCAAACCGCCATTTACAATGGGCGTTGCCACAGATCCCGGGGCGAGATCGGGGCCAAAATAGGGGTATTGCCACGCCGCTCCGGTGTTATAGAGGTCCGATATGGTTGGATTATTGTTTAGAGTAATGCCCCAAACTGCCGAGTGCGATCCAAATTTAGCTTGGCGTGCATAGCGAATGTCCGTCATATCCCATTCGACCCGATGACCGTTCTCAGAGTACGAGACCTGCATTAGCATGCCCAGGTGGTCGGATATTGCGCCCGCCAAGTAGACCCCGGCGGTCTGAAACTCCCAATTGTTGTTGCTACCGAAACCCGGGGCAGCGCCTCCCGCCTGATCCTTTTGAGTGTGGGTGAACGACTCGACGAGCTCCAAAGAGACTTTGGGAGTGACGCCCGATGAACCGGACTTCATGGTATAGCCGGTTAGTTTGAATTGGCGCCCAAACGGCGTCAGTTGCGGACCATATCCGCCCACGTGGCAGGAGGTACAAGGCATATTGACTTGTCGTGAGAACGCGGGGATGGCATTCGCCTTGGGAATGATCCCCACCATGAGTATCATTAGCAGGGCAAGAAGCGGCCATTGCCCTCCTATATTCAGTTTGTTCCGACGTTTTTGCATGGTGCATCTTCCTTCTCTACGGTGATAGAACCTGAACTTAACTCGCATAATGCTCTGGATCTTCACAGTCACGCCGCGTATTCATATATGGTCTTCATCGGCACTATTGTGGAATTAGGTGTGTAGCGCATCGTCGCAAAATTCTTTCCCGGTCTGATTGACGCACGTCAATTTCGCAATAGTCGCAGCTCGTAGTGCGACCATTTGTCACGGAACTTTGCGTATTCCCCTCCCCGCAGATGCATTTTTCCAAAATGCATCCTGATTCGCGCCAGATTTCCAACGGCGGCTGCACTTCGGAGTTGAATCTGCCCGCTGATGTACCAGCACGGCAATCGCGCCAAGGGCAAGAAGCGCTTTAAGGTTACTACCAGCAGATCGCACCGTACCTGGCCGAAACCCCTGCCTTGTTGCT
>NZ_JBYTEM010000060.1:0-3093 GCF_058789735.1 Rhodanobacter sp. FW106-PBR-R2A-1-15
CTCAAGGTCATCGCCAGCTTCCTGCCACCGCTACCCGATAACGCCAAAATCCACCCACACTGATCCGCGAAGACCCAAAAAAGTATCGCGCACAAGCCGCGCTCCTACAGGTACCGCGCGTCAGCCTTCGGCCGAATCGCCCGACTGCGCCAGATCCTTCAGCAGCTGAAAAATCTCCCGATATGCCCGCGGTGGCTTGTTCGGCGTGTCCTTCTCGATGCGGGCCTGGCGTACCAGCGAGCGCAGGTGCTGGCGGTCGGTGCCGGGGTGTTCGGCGAGCAGGGCGGACAACGCGGTGTCGCCGTCGTCGCCGAGCAGGCGCTCGCGCAGCGCCTCGATGCGGTGCATGGCGGCGGTTTCCTGGCGCTGCTTGTCGCGGTTCTCGCCGAGTTCGGCGCGCACCGCGGCGAACGCTTCGTCGTCGTGGCGGCGCATGATCTTGGCGAGGAAGGCGAGCTGGCGCTTGCGCGCGATGTGCGAGGGGATGCGCCGTACGTTGGCGATCTCGTCGCGCACGTCGTCGGGCAGATCGAGTTTCGCCAGTCGGGTCGGCGGCAGTTCGATCAGCTGGGCGGCCAGTTCGAGCACGGCCAGTGCCTCGCGGCGCTGTTGGCTGCGACTGGGGCCGTAATCGGTGTCGTCGAGTTCGTGCTGGTTGCGGCTGCGGCTCGGGCTCAAGGTCGTGGTTCCGGAAGAAGGGCTCGAATCAGACGGGGGCGCTGCCGGTCGGCCCGGCCTGTTCGCCGTCGGCCTGTTCCAGTGCAAAACGGGCGATTGGTTCGCCGTCCAGTTCGATGGTCTCGTTGAACATCGCGGCGGGACGCACCCACAGTCCATGGTCGCCGTAGAGCGCCTGGTAGACCACCAGTGGTTCCATCGTCTCGCTGTGGCGGGCAGTACCCAGCACGCGGTAGCGCTGGCCCTTGTAGTGACGATAGATGCCGGCGGTAGGTTGCATGGCGTTCTCCGCTTTGCATTTGGCCGCCGCGCCCCCACGTTTCGGGGCAGCGGTCGCGGACCGCTTATTCTACCCGCCTATATCCCAGGAAAACCCCATCGTGAGCGAAGTTGCCATCAGCCAGGACCGCAGCCTGCACGAGCTTGACCGCCTGGCCGAGCTGGCCGAGGACGTGATCCGCCGCGCCCGCATCGCCGGCGCCAGCCAGGCCGAGGTGGCGGCGAGCATCGACACCGGCTTGAGCGTGAACGTGCGCCTGGGCGAGGTGGAGACGGTGGAGCACACCCGCGACCGCGGTTTCGGCCTGACCGTGTACTTCGGCCAGCGCAAGGGTTCGGCCAGCACCGCCGACCTCCACCCCGATTCGATCCAGGCCACACTGGACCAGGCCTGCGCGATCGCCCGCTACACCGAGGAAGACCCGGCCGCGGGGCTGGCCGACGCGACGCGCATGGCAATGTCATTCCCCGATCTCGATCTGTGGCATCCGTGGGACATCGACACCGCGCAGGCGATCGAGCTGGGCATCGCTATCGAGGACGCCGGCCGTGCGCACGCCGGCATCAGCAATTCCGATGGCGCCAGCGTGCAGGCCGGACAGGGGCTGTCGGTGTACGCGAATTCGCACGGCTTCGTCGGGCGCGAGCGCGGCACGCGGCATGCGCTGTCGCTGGCGCTGATCGCCGGCGACGAGGACGGCATGCAGCGCGACTACTGGTACGACAGTGTGCGTGCCGCCGGCGATTTCATCAGCGCGCAGGCGCTCGGCGACAAGGCCGCCGAACGCACGCTGGCGCGGCTGGGCGCGCGCGGCCTATCCACGCGGCAGTGCCCGGTGCTGTTCGCGCCGGAGCTGGCGCGCGGGCTGGTCGGCCACCTGCTCGGCGCGGTCAGCGGCGGCGCGCTGTACCGCCGCGCCAGCTTCCTGCTCGACCACGCCGGCAAGCCGGTCATGCCGGCGTGGCTGAACATCGACGAGCGGCCGCATCTGCCGCGCGGGCAGGGCTCGGGCAACTTCGACGCCGAGGGTGTGGCCACCGTCGACAGCGCGCTGGTCGAGGGCGGCGTGCTGGCGCGCTACGTGCTGGGCAGCTACTCGGCGCGCAAGCTGGGCCTGCAGTCGACCGGCAACGCCGGTGGCGTGCACAACCTGATCGTGGAGCCGGGCGCGGCCGACGGCGAGCGTAGCGATTTCGCCGGCATGCTGCAGCGCCTGGGCAACGGCCTGCTGGTGACCGAGGTGATGGGGCAGGGGGTGTCCGTGGTCACCGGCGACTATTCGCGCGGCGCGTCGGGTTTCTGGGTCGAGAACGGCCGCATCGCCTACCCGGTGGAAGGCATCACCATCGCGGCGAACCTGCGCGAGATGTTCGCCGGCATCGTCGCGGTGGGTACCGACGTCGACCCACGCTCGCACGTCCTGACCGGCTCGATCCTGCTCGACCGCATGACCGTGGCGGGCGAGTAGGCGCGATTTCCGTATGAGCGCACCCTGTGCGCGATGCTTTTTCGCCCACGTGACGGAGAGCATCGCGCGCAGGGTGCGCTCCAGCCAGACGCAGTTCCAGTACGGGTAATCCAGCGCCCGACGCACCAGCCCGGCACGCACGGGGTTGGCGACGATGTATCGCGCCACGGCGATGATGTCCTCTTCCCGGCGCAGCGCATGGTCGTGGAAACCGCGGCTCCACAACATGCGTCCAGGCCGAAGATCGGCCAGCCGCTTGGCTGAGAGAGCCTTGAAGCGGTTCATCGCGATGGAAAGGCTGTCGCTTTCACCGAGCTGGATCAGGCCGTGCCAATGGTCGGGCATCAGTACCCAGCAAAGCAGGTGCGCATCGCCCCAGGTGCCAGGGTCGATCGTCAACTGGCACATCGTGCGGGCGAGGTCCGGGTTGCGAAACCAGGGCATGCGCCCGGCCGTCGTGGCCGTCAGCAGATAAACCTGCCCAGGCAGGGAGACACGCCCCTTGCGCAATGCCCGGTGACCCGGAGGATTCGTCATTCGGGGACCATCGCCGCCCGATCCCGCCCGATCCAGCGGCGCCTTGCGCGTATCCGTGTAGGAGATTCTATGTTGTTGGTCAAGCCATCTGATGCGCCTTGGCGCGGTAGTTGGACTGGTTTTTGAGCAG
>NZ_JBYTEM010000061.1:0-2270 GCF_058789735.1 Rhodanobacter sp. FW106-PBR-R2A-1-15
TCGATCACGACCAAACCCAGTCTTTGACCGGCTTCAAGTGGATAACTTCTATATCATTGAACGCAAATTAGTATCAAGAGTCGCCGGCTTCCGCCTCCGGGCCTTTCGCGACATCCAGCTGCTCGCGGCTGCGCCAACCCCTGTGCCAGGCGAGAGCCATCGCGGAGCCATGCTCGTAAGGGCATTTTTCTCGCGATTCGCCGCAATCGCGCGCGTAATGGCCTTCGATCCAGGCCTGCAGCGGATACCGCATCCCGTTTTCCTTGACCATGCTGGCGTCCTCGGTGGGCGTCGTGAAAGTCTGGGTGAGGTCGGCAGAGCGAAGTTTCAAGCATGAAAAAGCCCGCCAGAGCGGGCTTGGATCCATCTGCGCCGGGGGATGGCCGGGACGGTCGCCTCACGGCGGTAGGTTAGTGACACAGGGTGAAGCTGTTCACAGCTTTTCATTTCACGACCAAGTAAGTCGTGATGTCCATCACACTTCGGGCAGCGCGACGGGCGTGATCCACGAGGCGGTTACGGCTCGCCGGCTGTGGCGCGAACGTGCCGCCATCCGAGCCCGTCTTGGGCGCATGTGCGCAGACGAACAGAGTTTGCGGGTGATGGCTAGGAAAGTTTGCTCGCATAGCTCAGACGCATGGCGGCGGTGCCTTATCAGGTTGATTCCGTGATTCGGAAGCTGTCCTTTAGATCGTTCATCCACGAGGGAGGTATGACTTCGTCGTGCTGCAATCGGCCGACGACGATGCCAGGATGGATGCTTAGCTGATGCGCGAATGCGAGTACCGCCAGTTTCGTTTTCAGTTGTACAAGATCACGCTTACAGGCCGAGGGTATCAGCCAGTCTCGAGCCCAGTCGTTGGCTTCTCGTTCCTGCGCGCTTGTCGATGTCTGTCGCACAGGATCGTCCAGAAATACCGACTCCTTGGACTTCCTGTTCTTCCCGTGCAGCAGAATGTGGGCCGCTTCGTGGAACAAGGTAAACCAGAACCGATCGTTGGTCTTGCCGTAGAGTGATAGCTGGATGAGCGGTCGATCCGCCTCCAACCAACGCGCCACGCCACTGACGTGTGATTTCGGTAGGGCAGGCACCAGCACGAAAATCACCCCCGAGTCGCGGAACAATGCATTCAGGCGCGGCGCGAACTGTTCCGGCGCCAGTACGGTGAGGCCACGCATTTCATCCAAGGCTTGTCTGAACTTGGCCTCGTCGTAGCGCGGGCCAGACTGCTTCTCGGCAACCTGCTCGCCCAAGCGCAACCAGGCGGCAATGGCGCCCAAATTGCACTGCTCCTCGCGACTACGACGGAACTGGTGCTGCAGCGTGCCGTAACGCGCGCGCCAGCCATCCGGCGAGGCGACACCGAAGAAGGACAGGCATTGCTCCACGATGGCCGGCTTCGAATGGGCGTCAATACGGTTCTTGGCGATGCAGCCGTGCTTCATCAGCTCGCGTACCGGAATCTGGTCCAGCCAGTCCTGCCAACCGGCAAAGCGCGTCTTGGCCTCCTGCTGCGCCAAGCGCTCGCGGTACTGTGCCTCGCGCTTCAGCCAGAAGCCCACTGGCCCGCCCAGCACGCTGTTCAGGCGCATGGCCGCATCATCAGTCAACGGCACCTTGCCGTTGATGAGCTGGCTGACATGCTTTTCGGAATAGCCCAGACGCTGGGCCAGCTCCTGCTGCGACCAGCCGCGCTCTTCCAGCAAGTCCGCGATGGTCTCGCCGGGCGGAGAAACCCAATCAGGTTCGAAACGGGTGGCTGACTCAGTCATGGTAGTCACCGATGAATTCAATGCAGACGATGGTCACCTGCGACCAGTCGATCGAGGCATCCGGCTTGCGTGGCGTCGGGTCGTTGGCCGGGGCGAACACCAGCCGGCACCCACCGGCAAGGTCCAGCGCGAACTGGCCGGCACGGTCATGCTTGAGCGGATGCGGGTTCCCGGCCACCAAGTCGGTGACCGCTGCTGCAGCTTCCAGGTCAGCCAGTCGAGCATACAGCTTGCGTGCACAGGCATCCCCTAGCTTCTTGCGGGCCACGGCCTGCTTCTCGCAGAGTTCACGCAGCTTCCTGTCCTTGAACCTGATCTCCAAATTGCGCCCCCGATTCTATATGAGTTTACCTCTTAGGTAAATCGGATTGTATGTCACGGTTCAGGTTTGGACTGTCCCAAGCGAAGCCTGGATCACTTCCTAGACCAACGAGGGAGTCCCCCCGGCTCTGCCGGGGAGGCAGTAGAAGTTTGACGTTTACAGGAGTCCATCGGGG
>NZ_JBYTEM010000062.1:0-1411 GCF_058789735.1 Rhodanobacter sp. FW106-PBR-R2A-1-15
GCCGTAATGCCAGTCAGTTAAGCTGACTGGCGTTTTCGTGGGGTACTTGTGGGGTCGCCGTTTGACTTCACGGGGGCAAGATCGTCGTCGTCGCGGCGGCAACAGGTAGACGCGGGCTTGTTGTCGGAGCCGGGCCAGCCGTTTGGGAAAGGCGCCGGGGGTTTCCAGCGGGGCATGGCGCAGCTCCGCGACGATGGCGCGCGTGAAGCCCTGGAAGCTGAGCCGGGCCGGCGGCACGCCCAGTGCGTCGGCAGTTTGGTGCATCTCCCAGCGCAGCAGGTTGTAGGCAATCAGCAGGCCCCAGATTTCCTGTCGCACCAGTTCCGGCCGCTTGCTGCGCAAGACGGTGTCGTTGGCTTGCATGCCCTGCTTGATATCCCGGAAGCCCAGTTCGATCTCCCAGCGTTCGCGATAGCACGTGGCCACCTGCTCGGCCGGATAGCGGGCCGGATCGGCCAGTGAGGTCAGATAGCGCCGGCCGGACGAGCAGACGATCAACCGGGCTTCCCAGAATGCCGGCAGCTCCGGATGCTGGCGGCGCGCCTGCGGCGAGACCGGCAGGCGCACCCACGCATCGCCTTCCCCGAGCGGGTGGAGCACCTCGTAACGTAACGAGGACTTGGCCCGCATCAACCAGTGCCGCTGCTTTCCCGCGCGCTGCCACGCCAGCAGGAAGGCGGCCGAGTAGTAGGCGCGATCGAAGATCGTCAGCGACTCATCGGGGGCCGCGGCCATCAGGTCCTGGGCATAGCTGAGCTCGCCGGTGGTGTACGCCCCGAAAGCGGCGGCCCGGATCAGGTGCGTATGGACCTCCATCAGGCACACGGCGCGCACCTGCGGCCAACTCCCGTCGCCATGCTGCGAGCGCCCGCCACCGAAGACCTCGCGATGCCCGGCGGTATCGGGCGTCGACCACACCACGCCATCGACCGCCAACAGGCGAAGTCCCTGGAAGCGGCCGGCGGCCGGCAGCGGCGTGGTGCACCACGCACGGCTGATCTGGTCGAACAAGTGCGCCAGTGGTGCTTCGCCCAGGCGCTGCCGCCCTTGGGCAGCCGCACTCGGTACGGGCACGACTTGCGCCTCAGTACCCAACGCCAAGCCCAACTGACGCACGATGTGCCAGATCGGTTCGTTGCGAAACAGCGCCAGCCCGATGACCAGCCAGATCAGTCGCTCGGCGGGCAGGCGACGACGGCGCAGGGACGCGGTACCGGTCGCTTGCAGGGCCTGCTCGATCCAGGCGGCCGGAATGAGCTGACTGAAGCGATCGAACGCATCCGCCGACAGCTCGCCTACCGCATCGAGTTGGGCTTGCAGAGTGGTGGTCAAAGCAAGAGGCTCATGGAAAACCATGAGCCTCTTGGGTCGTTCCCGTCGCGTCAATACCTTAACTGACTGGCATTAGGCC
>NZ_JBYTEM010000063.1:0-1387 GCF_058789735.1 Rhodanobacter sp. FW106-PBR-R2A-1-15
GGGTCTTCGCGGATCAGTGTGGGTGGATTTTGGCGTTATCGGGTAGCGGTGGCAGGAAGCTGGCGATGACCTTGAGCTTCAGATAGTCCTCGTCGCGGTAGCCGTAGGCGCTGCGCTGGATGACGCGGATCTTGTTGTTGAGGCCCTCGACCAGGCCGAGGCTGACTTTGTGGTCGGGCTGGCAGTAGGCGGCAATGCCGTCCCAGTGTCGCTCGACCATCCGCACAAACTTCTGGTATGGCGCCAGACGCTGCCAGCGCAGACTCTGTTTCCAGCGCTCGAAGAACGCCCGCGCGCCACGCTCGGTGCGGTAGCTCCACAACTGTCCGAAGGACTCTTTCAGCAGGTAGGCGGTGTGCAGTCGTTTGTTCACCGCCAGCAACTTCTTGAGTGCCTGACGTCCGTCCAGGCTGAGGTTGTCGCGGCGGCTCAGCAACGTGTAGCGCTGACCCTTGATGTAGCTGCGATCCTTGCCCTGCAGACGTTTGTATTCGTCGCGCCGCACTTGGTCGAGCGCGTCGCCGAGGTGGCGCAGGAGGTGGAATTTGTCGAACGCGATGGCGGCGTTGGGCGCATTCTTGGCGACCGAGTTGCGGAAGGGGCGCCACATGTCCATCAGTGCCAGTTCGATACGCGCGCTCTTGGTCGGCCCCAGGTCGGCGAAAAAGCGGTCGATGTCTGCCTCGGTACGGCCTTGCCCGCCGAACCAGATCGGCCGGCCTCGTTCCAGGTCGCTGACCACCACGCGGTAATCGTGACCCTTGTGGATGGCGATCTCGTCGATGCCGATGGCGCGTGGCGCAGGCAAGCCGGCACGGCGCACCTGCTCGGCCATGTAAAGCTTGGACAAGTCCCTGACCGTGCTGTCGTGCAGGCGCTCCAGCTCGGCCACTGCCTTGTTCGTCATGCTGCGGCAGAGATTGCCTACGTGCAGGGCGAAGCGCGCGGTGTAGCGCGGGTTCGTCGCCAACCAATCCAGCGTCTCTACATGCACGCCGCCGCACCCGGGGCAGTCCACCCGCCAGCGTTCGTACTCCACGTACAGCAACCAGCCGGCCACGCGCAGGTCGCGCGTACGGCAGGTTTTCTGGTCGTAGCGGCCGCGGCTGCGATGGCCGCAGTGCGAACACACCGCCGTTTTTTTCGGCGCCGCAGCCGGACGATCCGGGCCTTCGGATCGCCGAATTCACCCATGAGCGTCGCCGCCGCCACGAAGCCGGGGAAGGAGAACAACTCGCGCAGACTGCGTCCCGCCTTCATCGCCAAACCTCGCTCACAAAGTCGAAGCAGGAATCCGTCACCTTCCCGCAGGCTGAAAATGGCTTGCCAGAAGGGCTTTACGCAAGTCTTTGGCGCCGTGGGTGCTCACACGATTCCGCGATGAGCC
>NZ_JBYTEM010000064.1:0-1272 GCF_058789735.1 Rhodanobacter sp. FW106-PBR-R2A-1-15
CGCCTAGCAGGCTGTTGAGAATGCTCCTTTCGGAGCCGTCGTGATAGACCTTCTCTACCGACGCAGGGGCATGTGCGGCCTCGACAGGAGCCGTTTTTCGGATGTCGGACGCACGTCTCCTGTCATGGCCCATGTCGGGATGGGTTCCACCACTCCCCGATGCCGCCAAGCCGGATCAGGTTGTACGCCGCAAACGTCCACGTCACCCAGCCGCGCACCTTGGGCAGCAAAACCATCGGCAGCTTGTCCAATCCGCCGACGGTCTTGATCCAGCCGAAGCTCTGCTCGATGCGCTTGCGTACCCGCAGACTCATCGCATAGCCCTTGCCGCGCGCCTGGCGCGCATCGATGGCGCTGCGTCGGCCCTTGGTGTTGCGCGCAATGTGGGGCTTGCTGCCTCGAAGCGTAAGCGCCTCCACGAAGTCGTGCGTGCGTAGCCTTTGTCCGCGCCCAGGGTGGCGCCACGGCACACGCCCGTCGCGTCCAGCAGGTCGAGCGCGCCATCGCGTGCGCCCGTGCCACTGGCGTGGCGCACGTCCACGCCAACGACCAGGGCATGGCGGTTCTCCATAACGCATTGGCCAGGTAGCTCAGCTTGGCTTCCTTGCCTTCGCCCTTGCGTATCAGGCGTGTGTCGGGATCGGTGGTGGAGGCGGGCGTGTCGTTGCTGCGCGCCTGCCCGTGGAAATCCCCGCCATCGCCGCCGCTGCTGTCCTTCAGCCGGAAGCTCTTGTGCGAGGCCCAGGCTTCCAGCAGCGTGCCGTCCACCGAGAAGTGTTCGTCGCTGACCAGATCCTGCACGCGCGCCATCAGCACGGTGTGCTCAAAGAACTGCCGTACGATCGGCGCGTCGAACAGGCGATCCCGGTTGAACGAGAAGGTGGAGTGATCCCACACGGCATCGTCGATGTTCAGGCCCACGAACCAGCGGAACAGCAGGTTGTAGTTCATCTGCTCCATCAGCCGGCGCTCGCTGCGCACGCTGTAGACCACCTGCAGCAGCGAAGCACGAAGCAGGCGCTCGGGCGCAATCGATGGCCGGCCGCCATCGGCATAGCGCTCGGCGGGCAGGCCATCCAACTCGCCAAGTATCGTATCTACCAACACGCGCAGCTTGCGGATCGGGTGGTCGACCGGAACACGCTCTTCCACCGGAACGTACGAGAACATGCCAAGTTGTTGGACGTCGGGACGGCGCATCGCGGGGTAGCCTTACTATTGATCGCGTCTATGACAGCCGGCTCGGCCGATGGTTTCTCAACAGCCTGCTAG
>NZ_JBYTEM010000065.1:0-1212 GCF_058789735.1 Rhodanobacter sp. FW106-PBR-R2A-1-15
TGTCGACAAAACAAAAATAGGCTGCGAACATGCCGTAAACAGGCACTTTGGGCGGGTTTGAATGAGCAAGACCGAGGCGACGCCGGTGAAACGAGGGCGCAAGCCGAGCCTGAACGCAGGGCATGTCACCGCCTTGCGTACCATCGTGAAGGCATCGCCGCACGCGACCTTGGACGAGGTGACCGGCGCGTTGCGTGAGCAAACGAAGGTCAAGGTCTGTTCGGCCACGGTGCGCAAGGCGCTGCGGCAGGCCGGTATCCACAAGGCGAAGCCTGCCATCGCCAAGCCGGAACCCACGCCGGCGGATGGTGCACCCCAACGCTATGGCTATACGGCAAGGCATCGGCGCAAGGAAGGTGCCAGCGGCATGAACACCGACCTGACCGACGCGGAATGGGCGTGGGTGGCTGACTTGTTCGAGCGCGATGGCGGGCAGGGGCGGCCCGTAAGCTATGCGCGCAAACGCGTCGTCGACGCCTGTTGTTATGTGGTGCGCACGGGGTGCGCCTGGCGCTTGCTGCCCAAGAGCTTCCCGCCGTGGGCCAGTGTCCACAAGACGTTCAGCCGCTGGGCGAAGGCCGGTTTGTTCGAAGCCATGCATGATCGTCTGCGCGCCCAGTGGCGGGAACGCGAAGGCCGCAAGCCCGAGCCCACGGCCGGCGTGATCGACGCACAAAGCAACCGCAGCAGCGCGCAAGGCGGCATGACTGGACGCGAGGCCGGCAAGAAGGTCAAGGGTCGCAAACGCCACCTGTTGGTGGACACGCTCGGGTTGTTGTTGGCGGTGAGCGTGACCGCCGCCAGTGTGCAGGATCGCGATGCCGCGCCCGCCGTTGTGGATCAAGCCGTTGCCAAGGTTCCTGGACTGCTCAAGCTCTATGCCGACGGCGCCTACGCCGGCAAGTGCAAGGAAGGCATCGAGGCCGCGCACCCGAGCTTGAAGGTCGAGATCGTTCGCCACCCGCAAAACCGCAACACGGGATCGTGGCAGGGTGCACAGCTTCCGCTACTGCCCGACCCCGTGGCCAAAGGCTTCGTCGTCCTTGCCAAACGCTGGGTGGTTGAGCGCACCCATGCCTGGAACGAGCGCGCCCGGCGACTGATGGTGCACCATGATCGCTCCGCATGGGCGCCGGTGGCTTGGGTCTGGTTAGTCGAAGCGCGTATCCTCGCCACTAGACTCGCAAGCTGATTGTTTTGTCGACACCCTCT
>NZ_JBYTEM010000066.1:0-1025 GCF_058789735.1 Rhodanobacter sp. FW106-PBR-R2A-1-15
ATGGCAAAGGGTAAATTCGAACGCACCAAGCCGCACGTGAACGTCGGCACGATTGGTCACGTGGATCACGGCAAGACGACGCTGACGGCGGCGCTGACGAAGGTCGGTGCGGAGCGCTTCGGTGGCGAGTTCAAGGATTACAGCGCGATCGACGCGGCGCCGGAAGAGAAGGCGCGCGGCATCACGATCTCGACGGCACACGTGGAATACGAGTCGCCGAAGCGCCATTACGCGCATGTGGACTGCCCGGGCCATGCGGACTACGTGAAGAACATGATCACGGGTGCGGCGCAGATGGACGGCGCGATCCTGGTGTGCTCGGCGGCGGACGGTCCGATGCCGCAGACGCGCGAGCACATCCTGCTGTCGCGCCAGGTGGGCGTGCCGTACATCGTGGTGTTCCTGAACAAGGCGGACATGGTCGACGACGCCGAGTTGCTCGAGCTGGTCGAGATGGAAGTGCGCGAGCTGCTGAGCAAGTACGACTTCCCGGGCGACGACACGCCGATCATCCACGGTTCGGCGCTGAAGGCGCTGGAAGGTGATCAGAGCGAGATCGGCGTGCCGGCGATCATCAAGCTGGTGGACGCGCTGGACAGCTACATCCCGGAGCCGGTGCGTGCGATCGACAAGCCGTTCCTGATGCCGGTGGAAGACGTGTTCTCGATCTCGGGCCGCGGTACCGTGGTGACCGGTCGTATCGAGCGCGGCGTGATCAAGGTGGGCGACGAAATCGAAGTGGTCGGCATCCGCGACACGCAGAAGACCACGGTGACGGGCGTGGAGATGTTCCGCAAGCTGCTGGACCAGGGCCAGGCGGGCGACAACGCGGGTCTGCTGCTGCGCGGTCTGAAGCGTGACGACGTGGAGCGCGGCCAGGTGCTGGCCAAGCCGGGCACGATCACCCCGCACACCGACTTCGAGGCGGAGGTATATGTGCTGTCGAAGGACGAGGGTGGCCGTCATACGCCGTTCTTCAAGGGCTACCGTCCGCAGTTCTACTTCCGCACGACCGACGTGACCGG
>NZ_JBYTEM010000067.1:0-665 GCF_058789735.1 Rhodanobacter sp. FW106-PBR-R2A-1-15
TAAGTATCCCCCGGCAAAGCCGGGGGCTTTAGTTGTGTGAGCCGCTCAAAGCGGCTTGGGCGGGGTCGCTAACGCGGCCCCTCTGATCGGGCCACCCTACGGTGGCCTGCCTATCGAAGCAGTTGCAACTGCTCCAATCGTCGATCCTCTTCCTCCTGATTGCGAATGTACGCCCGGATCACTTGCTCATCCCGACCCACCGTCGAGACGAAGTAGCCCCTCGCCCAGAAGCTCTGCCCTACAAAATTTCGCTTGCGCTCTGCATACACTCGCGCCAAGTGGATAGCACTCTTCCCTTTGATGTAACCCACCACCTCCGACACCGCATACTTCGGCGGAATACTCACCATCATATGCACATGATCGGACATCAGGTGTCCCTCTTCGACCCGACTCTCCTTCTGCTCCGCCAACCGGCGGAACACCTCTCCCAGATACTTTCGAAGCTCGACGTACAACGTGCGACGTCGACACTTCGGGATGAACACCACGTGGTACAGGCATTCCCATGGCGTGTGGTTTAAGCTCTTGTACTCGTCCATCGGCGGACTCTCCTCTCGTGTGCTTGGCGGCTCACGAGTTGGAGTTTCCCCGATGGACTCCTGTAAACGTCAAACTTCTACTGCCTCCCCGGCAGAGCCGGGGGGACTCCCTCGTTGGTCTAG
>NZ_JBYTEM010000068.1:0-650 GCF_058789735.1 Rhodanobacter sp. FW106-PBR-R2A-1-15
ACCCCCGGCACCCTGCTCGACATCCAGCTCGACGACCGTGCGCTGTTCCTCGCCCGCTGGCAGCGCCTGCTGCAGGACACCCTGGCCGACAGCCGCGACCCTTCACTGCAGCCGCTGCGCCAACTCACCGCCACATGGCACGGCCGGGCCGCCGTCGACAGCGTCGATTACCGCCTGGTACGCGCCTTCCGCAACCAGGTCGGCGAAGCGGTGCTGGCGCCGTTCGCCGCCCGGGTGCAGCAGCGCTACGCGGATTTCAGCTGGCCCCGCGAGACCAGCGCCGAGGCGGCGGTGTGGGCCCTGGTCCATCAGCAGCCGGCGGCATGGCTCGATCCGAAATATCCGGATTGGCATGCCCTGCTCATCGACGCGGCGAAGCAGGTGGCGGACGAACTCGGCCGGCAACCCGGCGGTCTCGCTGCGCGCAGCTGGGGCGAACAAAACCGCACCGGCATCCGCCACCCGTTGTCCGCCGCGTTGCCATCGTGGCTGGGCCACTTCATCGACATGCCCGACCAGCCGATCTCCGGCGACAACAACATGCCGCACGTCGCCGCGCCCGGCTTCGGTGCCTCCGAGCACCTGGTCGTGGCTCCCGGCCAGGAGGCCCGCGGCATCCTCAACATGCCCGGCGGCCAGAGCGACCACCC
>NZ_JBYTEM010000069.1:0-571 GCF_058789735.1 Rhodanobacter sp. FW106-PBR-R2A-1-15
ACCGACTCGACGTCGCCAATGACGCCGTACGCGACTCGGTGGAAGCGTCGCTCAAGGAACTGCGCAAGCAGATCAAGGCGCTGGAGCAGCGCATCAACAATCACATCGACAAGGATCCCCAGCTGCGCTACGACGCGGCGTTGATGACGTCCATCCCCGGCATCGCCAAGACCACGTCGGCCTCCCTGCTCGCCGCACTGGGCGACCTGCGACGCTTCGACGCGCCGGGCAAGCTGGTCGCCTTCGCCGGCCTCAACCCGGCACGGCGCGAGTCGGGCACGCTCAAGGGACAGGTCCGGATCTCCAAAACCGGTGCCCCCGGCTTGCGCGCCAAACTCTACTTTCCCGCCATCTGCGCCAAGAACCACAACCCCGTGGTTCGTGCCTTCTGCGAACGGTTGCTCGCACGCGGGAAGCTCCCCATCGTGACCGTGTGTGCCGCCATGCGGAAGCTCCTGCACCTAGTCTGGGGCGTCATCCATACCAACTCGCTGTTTGATCCTGACTACCCCAGACACCGCCTCGTTGCCTCTGCGCACGCATCACCTGGATGCTCGCTTGCATAACGCGG
>NZ_JBYTEM010000070.1:0-566 GCF_058789735.1 Rhodanobacter sp. FW106-PBR-R2A-1-15
GCCGGGATCAGCGTGGTCTGCACGTTGTGCTGCGCCACCGTGCCGCCTTCGGGCTGCACCTTGTCGAAGATCTCGCCGATCACGTGGAAGCTCGATACCAGGTTCGGCCCGCCGTTGCCCACGAACAGGCGCACCGTCTGGTCGGTTTTCGCGGTCAGCGCGTTGTCGCCGGTCAGCGCCCCTTCCTTGCCGTTGAACAGCACGTAGGTCGGGTGCTCGTCGATCGCCTTCTCCATGTCGAACGGCTGGTGGCCCTTCTGCCGGTACTTGCCGGTGGTGTAGAAGTCGCCCTGCATCACGTAGTACTCGTGGTCCACCTTCGGCAACCCTTCCGGCGGCTCGACCAGGATCAGCCCGTACATGCCGTTGGCGATGTGCATGCCCACCGGCGCGGTGGCGCAGTGGTACACGTAGATGCCCTGGTTCAACGCCTTGAAGGTGAACTGCGAGGCGTGCCCCGGCGCAGTGAAGCTGGACGCCGCGCCACCGCCCGGCCCGGTCACCCCGTGCAGGTCGATGTTGTGCGGCATCTTGCTGTCCGGCGCGTTCTTCAGGTGGAACTCCAC
>NZ_JBYTEM010000071.1:0-554 GCF_058789735.1 Rhodanobacter sp. FW106-PBR-R2A-1-15
TGAGCCGCTTGCAAAATTCCCGCTGAAACCGGTCTAACCGGATCAACCCGTGCGTCGTCGGTTGTTTTTTGACCCCATCGAAGGTTCCGCAGCAGTCTGCTTGGGCTGATGTGGTCAAGAAATGTCCATGGCGCCGTCCGTCAGACAAAGAGCATCGGACTCCGATGGAGTCTGCGGTCCCATGGGAGGTTGCGCGGTGCGCTACGTGACCCATCGCAAGAGTTGGTCTGCGGTCAGGGCCAGTACGGCAAACATCAGGTGCGCCATCACCTTGACCGAACCACGCACGTTGATGCGGCGGGCGCCGAAATCGTCTTTCAGGCGCGCGTTGACGCGCTCGACGGTGCTGCGTTCCTTGAATCGCTGCGCCTGGTGGGGAGCGAACGGGATCTTCTCGCCTCGGCCCGGGTTGTGATCGATCAACGGCACATGGCCCAGCCCGCGGCTGTGCTCCCGGATGAGCGTACTGTCATACGCCGCGTCCATCAGGTCGTACAAGTGGGTCACGCGCTGCATCGTGATCGTGGCCAGCGGGATCGCCACTTGCGAGTCGT
>NZ_JBYTEM010000072.1:0-526 GCF_058789735.1 Rhodanobacter sp. FW106-PBR-R2A-1-15
ATACCAACTTGCGTTCAATAAACTAGATATACTCTTACCATCGCCTGGAAGGGAGATGGCAAGTGAAGACACTGATCGGCAACGACAAGGCCACGGTGAAGCGACTGGCGGAGCGACTGAAGCAAGCCGGATCGCATCGCGAGTACCAGCGAATCCAGTGCGTGCTGCTACGGGCCACACTGGGGAGCTCGGCGCAGGAGATTGCCCAGATCCTGGGATGGTCGGCGTCGACCGTCCATACGATCCATTCGCGCTGGGCCAAGGAAGGTGAGGCGATCTTCGCGCTGAACGAGCGTGGCGGCCGCCATCATCAGTACTTGAGCGAGGAAGAGGAGAAGGTACTGCTGGAGCCGTTTGTGCGACAGGCCGAGATGGGTGGGATGTTGCGTGCCTTGGATATCCGGCAGGCATATGCGGCACGGGTCGGCAAACCGGTGGCGCTGTCGACGATCTATCGCCTGTTGGAGCGGCATGGTTGGCGCAAGGTGATTCCACGGCCCCGCCACCCGAAGGCAGACGTTTCGGC